>CAZSUX010000221.1:0-5058 GCA_964610135.1 uncultured bacterium
CCTCGCCGCCTACGACTCAGCGGCGAAGACCGACTCTACCATCGGTCCGCCCAAGTACCTGCAGGGGGCGCTTGTCGCAATGGACGTGCGGACCGGGTATGTCCGCGCGCTCGTCGGCGGCCGGGACTATAAGCACAGCGAGTTCGACCGGGCAACCCAGGCCAGGCGGCAGGCCGGCTCGGCGTTCAAGCCTTTCGTCTATGTCGCCGCCGTGGACAACGGCCTCACCGCTGCCGACATCGAGATCGACTCGGCCATCACCATCCCGATTGCCGGCCAGCCCGACTACAGGCCCCACAACTACGACCATACGTTTCTCGGCCCCATCAGTCTGCGTCGGGCGCTCGCGCTCTCACGCAACCTCGTGGCCGTCCGTCTAATAACCAAGGTCGGCCCCGAGCTCGTGGCCCGCTACGCCAACGTCATGGGTGTCACCAATGTGTTGAAACCGGTCTACTCGCTGGCGCTGGGCTCGGTCGAAGTGACGCTCCTCGACCTGGTCGACGCCTTCAACACCCTTGCCGCCGGGGGTATCCGCGTCAGACCCATCATGGTCACACGGGTCGAGGACGCTCACGGCGCAGTCCTTGAGGAGAACCGGCCGGAACAACAACCGGTCCTGCGACCCCAGACCGCGTACGTGGTCACCAACATGATGCAGAGCGTAGTCAATGAAGGAACCGCAACGGTCATCCGCCAGCTCGGGTACCAGGGTCTGGCCGCGGGCAAGACCGGCACTACCGATGAGTACGCCGATGCATGGTTCATTGGCTTCACACCGGAAGTCACTTGCGGCGTCTGGGTCGGGTTCGACAAGAAGAAAACCATTTTCCGGGGCGCGACCGGCGGCGGGATTGCCGCTCCAATCTGGGCCGACTTCATGAAGACCGTGCGTCCGGACTCGATGTCATCGGACAGCTTTCCGGTTCCGGACAGCATTGTCACTGCGCCGGTCTGCGAGCAGACCGGGCAACTCGCCACGCCCGTCTGCCCGCGTGTCCGCTATGAGGTATTCATCGCCGGCACCGAGCCGACGACCCCTTGCGTGCTCCACTCGCGCCGCCAGACCAAAGCAAGCCCTGCTCCCCAAAACCCGGCCGGTGGCCGAGCACCGAGGTGAAGTACGAATGACAGAAGCCAAAGGACAAGGCAAGGCGAAGACAGGAAGGTGGGATCGAACTCCGCCACCTGCCTTTGTCCTTTCCTAGTTGCTTTGTCCTTTGTCCTTGGTACTTCGTCCTTCGGTGACTAGCCTCGCAAAGAAGCCCACGGCCAGGGCGCTTCTGCCCATCTATCACCGCCTGTACGGCGCGTATGGCCCCCAGCACTGGTGGCCCGGCGACACGCCACTTGAGATAGCCGTCGGGGCGATTCTCACCCAGAACACATCCTGGACCAACGTGGAGAAGGCGATAGCTGTGCTCAAGACGCACCGACTGCTCAGCCTCAAGCGACTCACGCGCCTCTCCCCTGCCGAACTCGCGCCGCTCATCCGCAGCGCGGGCTTCTACAACATCAAGGCCGCGCGCCTTGCCACTTTCCTCCGATGGCTGGAAGCTCGTGGCAGCTTCCCCGGCCTCCGCCGGATCCCGACCCGGACGCTCCGCCCCCTGCTACTGGCCTGCAATGGTATAGGTCCCGAGACAGCCGACTCAGTCCTGCTCTATGCACTCGGCCGTCCCGTGTTCGTAGTCGACGCCTACACCCGCCGCATCATGGCGCGCTACGGGCTGATTGCCGGCGACGAGCCGTACGAGTCACTGCGCCTAATGTCCGAATCTTCGCTACCGCACAGCCGGAGGCTGTACAACGAGTACCACGCCCTGCTGGTCCGGTTGGCAAAAACGAACTGCCGAGCCCGCCCCGTCTGCGACTCCTGCCCGCTGGCTCGCTAGAAGACGGACGACCAAAGACGGGAGACGGATCGGCTCCTGACCTTTGGCTTTTGGCTGATGGCTCTTGGCTTCTGACTTCTGTCCCTCGCCCACTATCCTCCCCCCGTTTGACTTTCGTCCCCCTGCCTCTAACATTCCCCGGTGCTTCTCTTCGCCCTGCTCCTCATCGCCCAGCCTGCTGACACGACTGCTCGCGACACGATAGCCGCCGACACGACCAAGGCCGACTCGGTCGGCCGCGACATCATCTACTATAGCGGCAAGCGGGTCATCTTCTTCGCCAAGACCGAAGAAGTGGTGTTGCTCGACTCAGCCTGGGTGCGCTATCGCGACATGTCAGTCCATTCTGACTCGATCCACTACGACATCAAGAAACACCAGCTATCGGCCTACGCCGACGTGTTGTTCACCTCCGGCTCGGAGAACATTACCGGCAGCCGGCTGGTCTATGACGTAGACTCGCGCAAGGGCATGATGCGCACGGCCTATACCAAGGTCGAGAGCGGGTTCTTCAGGGCAGAGGAAATCTGGCTCGTGCGGGAGCGGGTGATGAATGCCCGGAGTGCGTCGTACACGACCTGTGACCGCGAGCATCCGCACTACGTCTTCTATGGCCCGCGCGTCAAGCTGTTCATGGATGACGTGGCCATAGCCGAACCGATGGTGTTCAAGCTGTTCAATACCCCGGTGTTGGCCGCCCCGTTCTGGATGGTCCCGGTCGCGTCGAAGCGCAGGTCCGGCCTGCTGCCGTTCAAGATCGGCAACTCGCAGACCGAGGGCCTCTACTCGAAGAACCTGGCCTACTACTGGGTGATCAATGACTACTCGGACATGACGTTCTGCGCCGACGTAATGACGAAGAAGGGACTGCAGGGCCGGATCGAGGGAGTCTACATAGTCGATCCGTTCGCACAGGGCAACATCAACGGGTCCTACATCAACGAATGGGACACCCGAAAGCGCCGCTACAGCGTGTCGGCAGTGCACCGGTCCGACCGGTTTCTGTTTGACTCCCAGTTCGACGGCAAGCTGGACCTGATGTCGGATGCGACATATGTCCCGGACTACTCTGAGGATCAGCTCGAGTGGCTGAAGCCCGACATCTTCTCCTACGGGCAGATCGCGAGGAGCCTGCGGCGCGTCGGGAGCATTACTGTGCTCGCCCAGCAGAAGACCGAGTTCTCGCGCCACACGCGCTGGACCGACCTCCCCTCCGTGCGGCTCTCGGTCGCTCAGCGGCCGCTGCTCGCCGGTTGGAACCTGTCGCCCTCCGCCTCATTTCTACACCACACTCAGGACTACCTCGACTCGACCAACTCGATCGACACCGCCCGGGTGCGCGATCTCAAAGGGAACGCCGCGGCCAGCATCTCGAGCCCGTCCTATGCAATAGGCACACTCGGCAGCGCGAGCGTTTCCGAACGCCTCTCCTTCTCGGAAGCCAGGTCGTACCAGAATGATACCCTCTACCAGCAACCCCGCAGCATCTCGAGCGGCCTCTCGGGCAACATGGACCAGCGCTTCCTGGGTACGCTCGGCCTGACCGAAGCTGTCAGCCTGACCCAAACCGACAACCTGCGCGACACGCTGCCGGTCGATGTGGCCTACACCGGCAGCGTCACGGGCCGCGCAATCCTCTACCGCGTGTTCAGCGTCACGGCGTTCGGCATGCGAGGGCTGCTGCACACAGCCACGCCCACTGCCGGCCTGTCCTACCAACCCAAGGTGGATTCCGGTCCGCTGTTCGGCCGACCGCACCTGCTCGACCCGCAAGTGGCACAAATCAACCTCGGGCTCGGCAACACCTTCCAGGCCAAGGTTGATACCGCCGGCACCAAACGCGACCTCGGAACGATGAGCTTCAGCACGTCCTACAACCTGCTCGATACCGCATCAAGACCACTGAACCGACTGAGCCCGCTGCTCGGTACCGTGTCCCTCGACCCGTTGCAGGGCTCGAACCTGAACCTGTCGATTGACGCTTCGGCCGGCTTCGACTTCGACTCGCTCGACCTGAGCAAGGACTACTCGGTCGCGACGACGTTCAACTGGAACCGCATCGGGTTCGATTCACTCCGGACCGAACGAGGATTCCGGGTTGGGTTCAGTCACACCTACGGCCGCTCCGGCACATCGGTGGTCCACATGGTCACCGGTACGGCCGCGCTGGCCATCCCTGGCTGGAAACTGAGCCTGACCGACTTCGGCTACAACTTCGTTCAGAAACAGGTGACCAACTATGGCCTGATGCTGACCAAGGACCTCCACTGCTGGGAGGCGTTCGCCAAACTCCAGAAGCTCGGTCCGCGCTGGAGCTACGACTTCGAGGTGCGCATCAAGAAGCTACCGGACCTGAAGATCGGCAAGGGCACGTTCGGCAGCCTGCTGCCCAAGATTGGAGAATAGTGCGCCGTCCGACAGGGGCCCCCGGGGCCAACATCTACCTCGCCTCGACTTCTCCCCGACGCCGGGACCTGCTGCGGCGACTGGGCATACGATTCCAGGTGATGACCCCGGTCGCGAGCGAGGAACCCGACGCAGTAGGACTCAGGACTGGAAGTGCACCGGCCCGCTATGCAGTCGCGTGCGCGAAGGCCAAGGCCCTCTCGGTCGCGGACCGAACAGGAGCAGGTCTTGTCGTCGGCGTAGACACCATTGTCGTATGCGGCAGGCAGATACTGGGCAAGCCGCGCAGCCGGGCCGAAGCCAGCAAGATGCTGAACATGCTTTCGGGACGCACCCATTCGGTTGTCTCGGGGGTAGCGGTCGTGCGGACGCCCGAACGCAAGATACTGACCGCGTCCGAAACCACCAAGGTTTCGTTCCGGAGGCTCGGCAAGTGTGAAATCGAGGAGTATGTCGCCGGGTCCGAGCCCTACGACAAAGCGGGCGCCTATGGCATCCAGGAGCAGGCGGGCATCTTCGTCAGCCGGGTATCGGGTTGCCTGCTGAACGTCATCGGCCTGCCGGTGCCTCTGCTGCTCGAGTTGCTCCGCAAGTCCGGCTGGCGACCCGCGTAGCCCTCAAGTCCACCGACTCCAGGCTCAAGACCGTGATGCCGGGATCTATCCGGAACAATCTGCAATCTGCAGTTTGCAGTCTGAAGTGCCTTACGGTCCGGCCTTCCAGACGTTCAGGTAGTAGTTGTAGTCCTCCGCGCCGT
>CAZSUX010000222.1:0-5055 GCA_964610135.1 uncultured bacterium
CTTTATTCCCATCATGTCCTTCACGAGGTACGGTCGGAACAACGGCACGCGCCGGTTCAGCACGACGTTGAGCATCGGGTCGGCGAGAATCGGAAACGACGCCGCCTTGGCCAGGACCTCGAAGTTCTCAGTGCCCCCAACGAAGTCGCGGGCACCGGTCGCAGCCGCATCATACCCGGCCGTGTTCATGAACTCGACCGCTGCCCGGCCTTGCGAGCTGTCGCCCTCGGGCGAGCCGAACCCGAAATCGCCACAGTCAAGCAGGAGCGTGGCGTCGGTCCGCTGTTCCTTGGTGAGGCTGAGCAGGTTATCCCACCCGCCCAGCGTGCGGCGCGGCAGACCGGTCGACCCGAAGTCGATGCCCGGCCGGCTGCGGCCCTGAAGGTCCGACGTGTAGAGGACCCGGAGCACCTGGAAATCGGACCGGGACGAAGGTACGGCGCAGGTAAGCGCAAGAATGAGACCAAGCACGCGTGTAATATAGCCCCTTCCCGGTTCGAATCAAGCCCGCCCCAAGCTTGACTCTTCGCAGCACCGCCCTAGAATGGCCGCGATGGATTTGTTTACTAAGTGTGATGAATTCTACCCGATTGTCGCGCGCGCGCAGAAACAGGGCTATTACCCCTATTTCATTCCCCTCAGTTCCGAACCGGACCGCCGGGTCGTAATCAACGGCAAGGAACTGATAATGCTCGGCTCGAACAACTACCTTGGGCTGACAACGCACCCCAAGGTGAAGGAAGCCGCGATTGAAGCAATCCGCAAGTACGGTACCGGCTGTACCGGCTCGCGCTTCCTGAACGGCACGCTCGACCTGCACGTCCAGCTCGAATCCGAGTTGGCTGCCTTCTACGGCAAGGAAGACTGTTTGGTCTTCTCTACCGGCTACCAGGTAAACTTCGGCACGGTATCCGCCATCGTGCGCCAGGGCGACGCAGTTTTCACCGATAAACTCGACCACGCTTCAATCGTGGACGGTTGTCAGTTGTCCGCGGGCTTGGTGAAACGCTACGTCCACACCGACATGACGTCACTTGAGCACGCGCTTGAAGGCACGCCGGCGGAAGCCGGCAAGCTGATCGTAACCGACGGCGTCTTCTCGGTGGAAGGTGACCTCGCGCCGCTGGACAAGATGGTCCCGCTGGCCCGGAAGTACGGTGCCCGCATCATGGTTGATGAAGCCCACGCGGTCGGCGTGATGGGCAAGAACGGCCGGGGCACGGCCGAGCATTTCGGTGTTGAAGCTGAGATTGACCTGATAATGGGCACATTCTCCAAGACCTTCGCCTCCGTCGGCGGGTTTGTCGTCGGCACTCATAAGGTCATCACCTTCATCCGGCACCAGGCTCGTTGCATGATCTTCTCCGCGGCGGCACCGCCGGTCGCGGTCGCAACCGTGCTGGCCGCGCTCAAGATAATGAAAGCCGAGCCGGAGCGCCGCGAGCATCTCTGGAAGAACGCCCGCAGGATGACGGACGGGCTTCGCGCCATGGGTTACAACCTCGGGACTACGGTAACGCCGGTCATGCCGATTCATATCGGCGAGGATTTGAAGACCCTGCTCTTCTGGCGCGCACTATACGACGCGGGCATCTTCTCCAACGCGTTCGTGCCGCCCGGCGTCCCGCCCAACCATTCCCTTATTCGCACGAGCGTCATGGCCACCCATACGGACGAGGACATCGACGAAGCACTGGTCATATTCGAGAAGGTTGGCAAGAAGCTCAGCATTCTGCCCTAGGCAGAAAAAGGGTGAAGGCAGAAGAGTGAAGAGTGAAATCCGATCCCGCCTTTCACCCTTCACCATTCTCCCTTCTCTCTTCTCTCTTCGCTGTTCATGGTGACGGTCCGGAAGGTCGAATCCAGCCGGGACCTCGACCAGTTTGTCAAGCTGCCCTTCCGCCTCTACCGTAACGACCCGAACTGGGTGCCGCCGCTCATCGGCGACTTCAAGCGCACGCTGACCCCGGGCCAGAACTCGTTCTGGAGCCACGCCGACCGCGAACTCTATCTCGCCCTCCGCGACGGCAACGTGGTCGGCCGGGTCGCCGCGATTTTCGACCGCAGCTATAACGAATACCGCAAGTCGCACGTCGCCTTCTTCGGCTTCTTCGAGCTGGAGGATGACATCGAAGTCGCGCAGGCCCTGTTCACCGCGGTGAAGGCCTTCGCCCGCTACCGCGGACTGGACACGGTCTACGGTCCGGCCAACCCGTCATTGAACGATGAGGTCGCGCTGCTCATCGACCCGTTCGACTCCCCGCCGATGGTCAAGATGTCCTACAACCCGCCCTACTACGTGCAACTGGTCGAGAAGTCAGGCTTCACCAAGGTCAAGGACTTCCATGCGTACGCAATCCAGATGGACGCGCCGGTGCCGGAGAAGTTGCAGCGGGTCATGACCAAGCTGAAGGAGAAGCCGGGGCTGATGGTGCGGCCGGCCGACCTGAGACACGCGGAGAGCGAGCTTGGCCTCATCCAGGAAGTCTACAACGACGCGTGGTCGGACAACTGGGACCACATCCCGATGACCAATGATGAAATCGCCGACCTTGCGCGCCAGCTCAAACCGCTCATCCGGCCGGAAACCTGCCCGTTCGTGTTCTACAAAGGCGAGATTGCCGGCATGTGCGTTACCCTGCCCGACTACAACCAGGTGCTGAAGAAGATGAACGGCCATCTCTTCCCTTTCGGCTGGCTCACGTTTCTCACTCAGCGCAATAAGATCAACCAGGCCCGGCTCTGGGCGCTCGGCGTCAAGCGCAAGTTCCACAACCTGGGCTTCGACTCGCTGCTCTACTACGAGTCGTTTATGGGCGCGCGTAAGCTCGGGTACAAGTGGGGTGAAGTCTCCATGATTCTCGAAGACAATGTGGGCATCATCCGCCCCATCCTGATGTGGGGCGGCAAGCTGTACAAGACCTACCGCGTCTACCAGCGGGCGGTCTAGCTACTTCGGCGTCAGGGTCCGGATCACGGCCTCGGTCTGAGTCAGCGCGTCGAGTTTGAGTTTCCCGGGGTGGAAAACGAGCCCGTCCGCCATGTAGAACCGGCCCTGGAAGTTGAATGAGTAGTTCACGAACGGCCCGCCGATAACGTCCCGGTCGTTCTTCCAGACTCCGGAAAGCCTAACGCAGGGCCCGGCCAGGTAGGCGATAGTCTCGGCCTGCAGGAAGCGTCGGTCGATCGAGTCGCCGTCGTAGAACCGGCCGGTGAGCCGGTCGCGCAGAACGGAGAGGGACTCCGGAACCAGTGCCCGGGTGGTATCCTGCCAATAGACGAACACGTTCCGGTCCGGCACGTGCCCGTACAAGTAGATGAACCTCTCGGCCGCGTTGTCCTCATTGATGAACCACCGACGGGGAACGTCAATCGTGAACGCGTACTTCGCGCCCAACTCCTCTGTCGGCTTCTTCTCGACCCCTTCGATGTAGACCGCCTTCGCCATCTGGTCGAGCACGATCCCGCGCAGCGTCTGCCGAATCCGCGCCGCATAGACTTGCAGCCCGGCCACGAGCTTTGAAGTATCGCGGGCGATGAAGATGAGCGCGAACTGGCCCTTGACCCATGGATTGGGCACCTTGAGCAGTCCGAAGTCACCTTCGGACAGGGAGTCGGCCCGCGGGCCCAGAATCTGGCGGATTAGCGTGTCCTGGGTCGTGCCGATGAGGAAGACGATACGGAACTTCGAATAGGTATCGAACTTGCCGGCCGTGCCGACCCTCACCTTGAACTCGGGCTCGGGCTGCGGGGTCGCCAACGGCTCCTGGAGAATCGACCGGACGGTCGCCTCCAGTTGGTCCCACTGGGCGGAAATGACCGTCACCTCGCGCAAAGGCCCGATCAGCCGCTGCCCTGGCGAACTGCAGGCGAGCACGACCAAGGCCAGGAAGGAGAATAGTGAAGTGAGAAGAGTAAAGGGTGAAATCCGAATCCGCCTTTCACCATTCTCCCTTCTCTCTTCTCTCTTCATCGGCGCTAGCCCACCCGCAGCAGTTCGCTGCGACCATGATATCGGGACAGGAGCGTTCGCCGGATGCAGCTATTCTGGGACTGCTTCAGCTCCGGGTCAAGCTTCAACAACCGGAACGCGTCCTTACGTGCCTGTCGCAGCATCTTGCGGTCACGGCCAAGGTCCGCGACCCGCAGGTCGGGAAGCCCGTGCTGCCGGGTGCCGAGCATCTCGCCCGGCCCGCGCAATTCCATGTCCTTCTCGGCCAGCTCGAACCCATCACTGGTGCGGACGAAGAACTCGAGCCGCTCGCGGGCATCACCCAGGCCGAGCCGGGACGCCAGCAGGATGCAGAACGACTGCTTGGAGCCGCGGCCGATGCGGCCGCGCAACTGGTGGAGCTGGGCCAGGCCGAACCGCTCCGGGTGCTCGATAATCATCACGGTGGCGTCGGGCACGTCCACTCCAACCTCGATGACCGAAGTCGCGACCAGCAGGTCGAGTTCCTTCTTCCGGAACCGCTCCATCAGCTCGCCTCGCTCTTCCGCCTTCATCCGGCCATGGACCAGTCCGACCCGGTGTTTAGGCAATGCGGCTTTGGTCTGCTCGAATGTCTTCACCGCCGACGCGAGGTCGAGCTTCTCCGACTCCTCAATCAACGGGCAGACCACGAACGCCTGCTCGCCGGCATCCAGGTGACGCGCGGTCGCCTGGTAGACCGAATCGCGCTCCAGCCCGCTCATCAGCTTGGTTGCGACCGGGCGCCGCCCCGGCGGCTTCTCATCCAGTACAGATGAATCGAGGTCGCCGTACAAAGTCATCGCCAGAGTGCGCGGAATCGGGGTCGCGGTCATGACCAGGAAGTCCGGGTTCAGCCCCTTGTTCAGAAGCGCCGCCCGCTGCCGCACCCCGAACCGGTGCTGCTCGTCAACCACAACCAATCCGAGCCGGTTGAACTTCACTTCCTCCTCAATCAACGCGTGCGTCCCGAACACGAGCTGCACCGCGCCGGATTCAAGTCCGGCGATAATCTCGCGTCGCTCGGCCGCCTTGGTCGAGCCGGTCAGCAGTGCCGCCTTCACGCCGATGTCGGCCAGCCGTTC
>CAZSUX010000223.1:0-5045 GCA_964610135.1 uncultured bacterium
TACTCGGCCAGCACGACCCGGTTAGTCGGCCTGATCTCAAGCACCGGCGCCTCGGAACAGCCGCCGGCGATGAGCCACAAGCCCCAGGCCGCAAGCACGAGGCCTGCGACCCGGGGCTTGGAGCTCAGGTGACGTGTTCTCACCTACCGAGTCACCACCAGCTTGCTGGTGGCCCCGCCAGCGTCTGACGCCAGACGTACGAAGTACGTGCCGGCTCGAACCGCACTGCCGTTGACGTCGTTCAGGTTCCACGACTCGTACCCGCTGCCTACAAGGTCGCGGCCCAGTCGCTGGACCAGTCGTCCGTCCACATCGTATACTGACAGGTACCCCGTGGCCCCGACTGGGAGTTGGTAGTTCACGCGAGCCGACGTCCTGACGGGACTGGCGGAAGGCGAAACACGCCAGCCGACGAGGGTCCGGTTTTCACTCACGCCGAGCTTGGCACCGGCCTCGACGTCGTCGATGTACCAGCCCTCGGCGGTGCCGCTGTAGTTGCTGATGAAGCGGTAGCGCAGCTGCACGGTCTGGCCGCTGTACGCGCCCAAGCTCATGCTCTCCTGATACCAGCCGTAGCTCGAGCCGAAGTAGCTCATCAGCGGCCACCAGAACCCCGAGCCGTTACCTATCTCGAGATACCCTATGTCGTTCCCCATCTCGTAGTATACGTAGAAATTCAGCGTCGTGTCGCTGCCAATGGTGAAGAACGGCGTCATGAGACGAGAGTCATTCTCGTTGGTGTACTGGTGGCTGGCATCCACGCCGCAGTACCAGCTCATGGTATCCGACTGGAAGGTGTACCCGGTCTGGTGCCAGTTGTCTCGTATCCCCCCGTGCGTCCATTGGCCGATACCGTGCTCCATGTTGTCGGCGAACCCATAGGTCGTGGTCACGTTCAGCGGGAAGTCCAGGTTGGCGGTTGGTGCACCGGTCGCGGTGACCTCGAGGTTCATCGTCGCGAGGTGCGAGTTCGGGCAGCCCGCGTCCACGTGGATCTGGAACGGAGCGCTGGAGTAGCCGATACCCGCGGCCGCGATGTTCGAGAAGCTGGCATTGACCGTCGTAACCGTGATGTACGGGTCCGACGTTGACAGCGTCGCACTCACGCTCTGCGCCTCGCCCGTGCCCATGTTCCGCAGACCAACGGTCAGGTCAACATCGCTGTTCGGCACCGGGTCCGCCGACTGGTACCCGTGGTACACAAGCTCGGGCACGTTGATGATTGCGATGCGAGCGCCCTGGTACATCTCCTTCGAGGAGGTGTTCTGGACGAACACAATGAAGTCGCAGTGGCCCGCTACCCAGGACGCGTCGACGGTGAAGTCTCTGGTCTTGGTCACGGAGTCGCCGGCCGCTATCGTTACTGCCTCACCTGAAGAACTCGGCAGCATCGCACGCTCGACATAGTGCAGGCTGTCCATTCCCTGCCACGGGTAGTAGATGTGGCTCTCGGTCAGCACCGCATGGAGTTGACCGCTCACCGAGCTGCCGCTGGTATTGTTGACCTTGATGGTCAGGGTACCCGTGCGCGCGGTCGTGTCGTAGGTAATGGAAAGCGCGATGGTCAGCGGACTCGGCACTGCCATGCGCGTACGGAAGTAGGCGAGGTAGGTGGGGTACACCGTGCCGGTGTGCAGGCCGCCGACGATCTTGTTCGAACCATCCAGCACCACCGTCGGATACCCGGTTATCGAGTAGTAGCTCAACCGGGCCGCCGAGTTGGCCGTGTAGTATGGGTCGCTCGACGACGCGTGATAGGCAATCGGGACTACCGAATCATACGAACGGAAGTCGAGCTCCTCCATTCCGCGCGCCCCGCCCGGGCAGTACGTGCACCACGTCGCGGTGACGTCCTCAATCACCATCACCCGCTGGCTGGCCTGCAGCGTCAAAGGGACGAGCAGGGCCAGAACGAGTATTGACAGACTCTTCATTCAAACCTCCTGTTTCTCTGGCATTGACGGACAAAGCGGTCGGTACCGGTGACAGGCACCGGCATCCCGCTGCACGGACGAACGACCTAGACCAGGCCCATGCAAGACAGTCATATCTGCGAACTGAACTGGTGGATGCGCGCCCGGCCCTTGTTGACGATACCGACCACCAGCGCAGCAATGACGCCGGCCATCAGCAGCGCGAAGGCCAGATGTCGTTTCATACGACTTCCTCTCAAACAGAATACTACTTCTGATTGGCTTTTCCATCATGGCGGTTCGCTGCTGGTTCGATTCGCCGGTCAGTGGTTGGCTTCAGGATACTCCGAACCTGTCGCGCCATCGGTTTCCTTGGCCGGCTCCTCCGGCAGCCACTTCAGGATCTCGGCCTCGATGCGATTCTCGTCGCCCTTCTTGTACCCGATGTGAGTGTAGACAATCTCTCCCCGCTGGTTGATGAGATAGGCGGCCGGCTTGATAATGATGCCGTATGCCCTCTTCACCTCGTTCTGCTGGTCCAGCAGGCAGACGTACGGCCACTTCTTGCCCTTGACGAGTGCCTTCACCCTTGCCTGGTCCGCTGACTTGTCTACCGACAAGGCGACCATCTGCAGACCCCGCTCCTTCAGCGTGTCATAGGTCGGCACGAGCGCGTCCAGTTCAGCGATGCAGTTGGCGCAGGACCGGTCCCAAAACTCCATGTAGACCGGGCCGGTCGCAAGCAGCTCCGAGAGCTCCACGTCTTTGCCCGCCAGGTCCATCAACGTGAAGTCCGGTGCCTGCTCGTATTCCTGCTCGCCGCCGTCCGCGCCAAGTAGCAGGCCGACTGAAAACAACATCACCATCGTCATCCGCAGAATCGTCATGCGATCCTCCGTTCAATGTCCGTCACCAATCGTTCACTGCGTCTGGCACCAACCGCTGTGGCCAGCAGTGTCGCAAACAGGTACTTATCTCTCACACCCTCCTCTTTCCGGAGGCAGCATGCTGCCGGTCTTCTGACAGCAAACTCCGACCTAGACCAACCCCATGCAAGAGAGGCATATCTGCGAGCTGAATGCATATACTCTCGACCATTGCTGCTGAATTGACCCGACGACGACGGCCGTCAGCCCGGCCAGAAGCAGCAGACCGAATGCGATGCGGCGTGGCGCGACGCCCTTTCTCGCTCCGGCTGCCCTGTGGCCAAGGGAAGCTGGAGACCAGGCACCGGGAGTTGGCCTGCCGCCCGCCGAAAAGTCACTCACCTGTTCGACCTCTGCCGGGACGCAGCAGGTGCGTAATGGTTCCGGCCAAGGACTCTGTTCCCTTTGTCCGGCTTCGACGAACAAGTTCGTCTACAGAGGAAAGTAGCCTAAGCAGCACGCCCTCCGTTCGGCTCAGGCCCTAGCCATTAGCTTTCCCGCGTCCGGCCCGGACTTAATGTTGTAGACTTGGGTCACCTTGAACACAACCACGCCATTGTAGTTCCTGTCCGGCTTGTTCTTGTGCAGGTGGTCATTCGCGAAGTTGTAAGCCGGGCCCGTTGTCTCATAGGTCGCCGTACCTTTCAGCTTGTACGCCGCCCCACCTTCACCACAAGCAGAAATGCAGGCCATGCTTCTGGCCTGGACGTTTGCTTTTGTTGTCTTCATGTACAGGTCGCCGATGACCATGGTATCCTCGTTAAACCACCAGTACTGCAACATCGGTACGACATTGGGCATGCAGTCCTCGTCAACGGTGGCAAGGTAAATCAGCACGCCCTTGCCGAACATTTCCTTCACCTGTTCTGGAATCTGCATCAGCATTCCTTTCGCTGTTTGCGGCCAAGCTCTCCGAACCGGAGAGACAGCCCTCCTATCAGTTCTCGCACGGCTTCTCTTCCTCTGCCGGTTTCTTGAAGAACAGCCAGCAGTGGCAGTGGCCGTCCTTGGCAACTTCATCGTGAATGGTCGGACACGGACAGAGCACGTCCTTCACCGGGTCCAGTGGATGTGACTGCTTGCACGGGCAGTAGTACTTGCCGAACTCCGCGAAGTTCCTCGCCAGCAGGTTCGACACCTTGAGGGTCCGCTCGATGTCCGGGTTCAGGACGCACCCGAGTTCCGCGCCGACCTTGCGCGCCCGCTCGATATTGACCTTGTCCTTGTCTGTCAGTTCCATGATCGCCCGCTAGGGTAGAGTCACCCAGAAATCCAGCCCGGCCGTGAACGGCGCGATCGACCCACCCTTGGACAAGACGGCAATCGGCAGGCCGACCTTGGGCCGGATGGAAAGTATGGACACCGGCTGGAACACCACGCCGACCAGTGCGGTGTGGGCGTCCTTCTGCGTATTATCGACCTCCGCGCCGTCGACCTTGGTCTTGCCTTCCATCGTGCCCTGGACCGACAGCCACACACAGGTTGTCTTGCCTACATAGTAGTCAACCTTGGCAACGTACTCGAACATCTCGCCGACGTCGTAGGTCTTCTCTATCTCCACTACAGTCTTCGTGTAGCTACCGTTGAGCCAGTAGCCAGCGCGCAGGTGCCCCACGAACCCGGAGAGCTTCTGGGTTTGGGCGATAAGGCCAAGGCCGATGTCCGTGGTTCGGTCGCCGAGCGAAGGGCTCGCGTCTTTTGGGGCGGTCGGGAAGGCGACGGCGCCGGAGGCGGTCAGCTTCACCGGCACCGTCTTGCTGGTGAGGATGCCGTAGCGTGCCTTGAACCAGGCGTCGCCGACCCCGAACGAGCTAAGCGTATCCTGGGATTTGAACTGAATCGGCGCGTAGAGCTGCACTTCGAGGTTCTTCGCCGGAGCGAACCCGACCATCAGGTCACCCTTGATGGTCGTGGTCTTCTTCTTGGCGTCCAGTTCCTTCCATTCGTCCGCGGTCCAGTCGTAGGACTTGGCGGTCTCGGAGTAGGACAGGTTGAGCTGGCCGATGAGCTGCATGGGCTTCAGGGTTGTCGCCCCGCGCCAGATTAGCGGTGTCGCGGTCAGCAAACTAGCGGCCGCAGCAAGCAGGGCCGTCGCGATGAAGGTCTTCTGCACGTCTTTCTCCTTCTGTTTCGGTCTCGTCTGCCTCACAACCTTCGAGCATGATACGCTCCAGTACGGCCCGGACTTCGAGGAGCGCGCTGACGA
>CAZSUX010000224.1:0-5018 GCA_964610135.1 uncultured bacterium
CCGAGGAGTCTCGGCTGACACGCCCGAATTACGCCCGCCCACCAGTAGGCATTGCAGATAGCAGATTGTCGATTGTGGATTGGCCGACCCCGAGGCAGATTGACATCCCCGTCAACCAGTAGGCATTGCAGATTGCAGATTGCGAGCGGTGTCTCCCCTGCCGGCGCGCCTCCGGCACGAGTTATCAGTTCCTAGTTCCTGGCTCCTGGCTCGCAGTAGCGGACTCCTGATTCTAGACAGCCAGCCCATTTCCGATTGACGATTGGCAAGTGACGATTGGCCGCCCCTCCGGCGAGAGACATCCGTTCTGGATTCCGGGCCTCAGATTGCAGATTGGCGGGGCTCGGCGGGCCGAGTTGCCCGCAAGCCAGACTCTGGGGGATGACCCGAGAACCACGACAGGATCAGACACAAAGGCCACAGCGCGGCCTCGGAGGCCGCAACCAAACCCGATGGAACCACAGATGAACGCAGATGGACACAGATTGAGTCCCGAATCGAACTCGTTTCTTGCGTCAACGCGGACGGCATTTGACGGTGGTTGCCAAGAACTTGGCGGCCCCAGGACAGAGGCGGCGGAGAGAAACAACGTCGCGAAAACGATGATCCTGTAGGCTTGTAGCACAGAGAACGCAAAGCGGGTGAGGCCAGAGGTCAACCGTACTCCCGGTGAACTCCGTGCGCTCTGTGGTTCAATATCCGATTCGGGAGGATGAATCGCGACTTGAGTTATGCCTCCGAATTGAGCATAATGTACGTGGACTGGTTCCGGCCGAGAGGCAATCCACACCGACCTGACCACAAGCCGGCGCCGGCCCGCTAAGGAGGACATATGAATGAATCGACTCTGCCCATCCAGCCGCTGATTGTCGAGCACCGGCTCATTAAGCGGATGCTCGAAGTGATGCGGTGGCGGGTCGCCGACATGGAGTCCATCGGGACCGCCGACATCGGTTTCATCGACGCCGTGGTCGACTTCCTGCGCACCTATGCCGACCGCAGTCACCACGGCAAAGAGGAAGAGATCCTGTTCCGCGAGCTGGCGAGCAAGCCGCTGTCGGCGGAACACCGGCAGGCGCTGGACGAGCTGGTGGCCGAGCACGTCTTCGCGCGCACGACCACGGAGCGGTTGGTGGAGGCGAGGAACCTCTACGCCGCCGGCGGAGTCAGCGCACTCGATGAGATCACCACCTGCCTTCACATGTTCGTCGAGTTCTACCCGAAACACATCGCCCGGGAGGAACACGAGTTCTTCGGGGCGGTGATGAGCTATTTCACCGCCGCAGAACTGGACCGGATGCTCGCCGCGGAGAACGAATTCGACCAGCGGTTCGTTCAGGTCATGTACACGAAGGCGATCGAGGGCTGGGAGCGGATGCCGGATACGGGACAGCAACCAGTAGCGCCGCCGGCGTAGCCATCCGCTGCTCCGCTCATCCACTATGAAGTCCCGGTGACGCAGCAGGAGATTCCCGACGCGCGGGCAGCGTCTCCCTGCCATCAGCCTCACCTGCGGCGCCTCACGCCGCCTTGACATCCCGCCTTCATAGGCTTGACTCCGGAGTTCCTTTCCGCTACAACTTGCGCATGATAGAGGCTAGCGAAAGTCCGTCGGGAACTGATCCTCGGGCATTCCCCGCGATTGGGCGCGGCGTGGCGTGGGTGAGCTGCCGATGAATATCCGGGACGGTATTGCCGATTGCGTTGGCAACACGCCGCTGGTCTATCTGAAGCGGCCCGGCACCGGCGGCGCGGCGGTCGCGGCCAAGCTTGAGATGTTCAATCCGTACAGCATCAAGGACCGGCCGGTACTCTGGATGCTGCGCGAGGCCGAGCGCCGCGGGCAGGTGAAGGAGGGTACGACCATCATCGAGGCGTCGAGCGGCAACACCGCCATCGCCCTGGCTGCGTTCTGCGCGACGCGCGGCCGGCGGCTCGTTATCTGCATGTCCGAAATCCAGAGTATCGAGCGGCGGAGAATCCTCTCCGCGTTCGGGGCCGAGCTCGTTCTGACCCCGGCCGACAAGGGAACTACCGGCGCGCGGGAACGGGCGAAGCAGTTGAACGAGGAGATCGAGGATTCGTACTACATCTGCCAGCATTCCAACCCGGACAATCCGAAGGCGCATGCCGAGACGACCGCCGAGGAGCTCTGGCGCGATACCGATGGCTGCATCGACGCGTTCGTGGCCGGACTGGGAACAACCGGGACCGCGATGGGGGTATCGCGGGTAATCAAGCCCCGGCGGCCCGGTTTTCGGATGATCGGCGTGGAACCGGAGCAGGCGCCGATACTCTCGCGCGGCGAGTGGACGCCGCACCGGATGATGGGCACTGCGCCGGGCTGGGTTCCCGTCGTCTACGACCCGGCCCTGGTTGACGAAATCGTGACCGTCTCCGAGGAGCAGGCCTTCGCCGGTTGCCGCCGGCTTGCGCGTGAGCACGGTATTCTGGCCGGCATCACGTCCGGGGCCACGTCACACGCCGCCTGGCTGCTGGCCGAGCGGCCGGAGCTCGAGGGCAGGCTGATTGTCTGCATGGTCGCCGACTCGGGCGAGCGCTACCTGAGCGTCGAGGGTCTGTACTGAGCCGTCACCCCGCGGCCGCAGGCCGCGAGTTACCAGTGACCAGTTTCCAGTTGCCAGTCACCGAACTCCGGACTTCTGACCTGGTCGCCACTGCCGAAGCCCGGCCAGTAGCTACTGCTGCCCGGTTATCCGAAACTCGGTGCGCCGGTTCATGGCCATGCCATCTTCGGTGTTGTTCGGCGCGATTGGCTGAGTGTCGGCGAAGCCGTGGGCCGCAAGCCGCTCCGCTGCGATGCCCCACTTCGCGACCAGATACTGTCTCACTGCGTCGGCTCGCGCCTGCGATAGTTCCCAGTTCGACGGATACTCGGTGGTCGCGATTTCGCGCGGGTCGGTGTGGCCGGCCAGCTCAACCGTAATGCCGGGATTGGCCAGAAGAATCTCGCCGGCCCGGGCCAGCAGCGAGTCGAACTCGGGCAGGAGGTCGGCTTTCCCGGTCTCGAAGTTGATGCCTTGCAGCACGATCGTCTGCCGGCGCTTGACCAGGTAGAAATCCTTGGTGGTAATCCGGCCCGGCTCAACCTTCAGCGTACACGTCTGGGCGACGTAGTCATCGTTCGGCCCGGACGCGGTCAGGCGGTACTGACCAGCCGGCAGGCTGCGCAGCACGTAGTTTCCCAGCACCGAGTCGGCTCGCGTGCTACCCTGCACGAGTCCTTGGTAGGCGACGCCGCCGCCGATCGGCTTGCGCGTCTCCGCATCGGCAACGACGCCGGTGATGGCGCCATAGGTCAGCGGGCTGAGCGCAATGATCGCATTCTGCTCATGGTCGCCGACGATGTACATCGAGTCCACCCTCGGCAGGTAGCCCTGGCGGTTGGTGTAGATGACGAGGTCGCCGGCCGGAAGTCGCGTCAGCCTGAGCTGACCCGATATCCCGGTCCGGCCTTTGTAGGAGCTGACTCCGGTCATGGTCACACTTGCCGCCAGCGGATCCATGCTTGTCCCGTCGATGACTTTCACTCTGATGCTGCCTGCACCCTTCCGCGATAGTGTTGCCGCCAGTCCGATCCGGTGCGCCATCCCAAGCTTCCCATACGGAGTTATGGCGTAATCCAGACTGAGCGGGCCCACACCTACGCCAAGGCCGGCAGTCAGTCCGCTGAGTGCTCCCAGCGTGCCGAGGTCCTGCGGGCCGGTCTGATATCCCAGCCGAACCGCAAACTCGGGAACCGGCAGATACTCGGCGCCGACGTGCAGCGACGGGCTGTTGTCCATCGGCACGATGACGTCCAGCACCGCATTGACCGAACCGAACGTAAGACCGCCGCCAACACCGGCCTCAATCGGCATCCGCTCAGTACCCGGGCCATACCTCGCAAAGCCGATGTTGCGCCCGGTCGCACCGAGCCGGAGATACTGAAGCGGCTGACAGGCGAAACCGACATCGACCGCGCCGCCGTAGCCGGACGACGTGTACAGGTCCTGGTAGAAGCCCTTGAGCGCGGCTCCAATGTAGTAGTCAGGAGCGACTGCCAGACCGTAGCCAGCCGAAACCGCGCCGTCCCATGTCCGGAAGGTATCACCGGGCACGTTGTTGGCATCCCAGAATTCGATTCCCGGTTCACCGCTGTAAACCAGCCCCAGGCCGAACCCGCCCGCACCCGACGGCAGTGCCGCGTGGGCTACTTCGTCTTTGATTCCGGCAAACCACTGGTGATGGGAAAGCGCATAGCGGTCCGCCTGCACGCGGCCCAGCCCGGCTGGATTCCAGTAGATGGCGCTGGCATCGTCAACCGCGCCGATGCCGGCCCCGCCCATCGCGGCCAGGCGTACCCCCTGCTCAACCCTCAGCACGGGCATGACTGAAGTGCCCGGTTGCCCGGACCAGAACAGACCCAAAAGCACAAGGCTGAAAATGCTCATATCTCACTCCCTCGTTGCGACAAGTTTCTTTCTAATCCGTTCAGTTCTGCCCTGATGTACGTAGTCGAGCACGTACTCGTACGTGCCGGGCGCGACAGCCCGGCCGTTGTCGTTGACCGCTTCCCAATGGACAACGTGGACTCCGGCCGGCATGTCTGTGTTCTCAAGAACCCGGCATACCCTTTCCCCGGCCCGGGTGTAAACGGTCAAGCTCGCCTTGCCGTCAACCGGCAGGCCGATGACAAACGTGGTATGGTCGCTGAATGGATTCGGAAAGTTGTGGACGGAGAAGCCCGGCACGAGAGTCAGATTCAGAAGAGCAGTGTCAACCACCATCGAGTCGTTGCCCATGTACCCGGCTACCACGAACGTCCGTTGCGTGAGTGAAGCCGTGTCGCCTGCCAACCCGGACGGCGTCTGCACTTCAAGCGAGAATCTACTTGTCTCGCCCGCCGCGACGTACCCGAGGTCAGGTATTCCGTCTGCGTCGGTATCGGCCAGGTCGTTCGCGCCGGTCGCATCACCGAGCCGGACGCTCCAGCCCGCCGGCGCAGTTGGCCGCAC
>CAZSUX010000225.1:0-5009 GCA_964610135.1 uncultured bacterium
GAATGGGTCGCGGAGAAGCGCGAGACGATGGACGAGATGGCGTCGGAGATGGACGCGATGGTTAAGGCCTACACGGCCACAGTCGCCAAGCGGATGGGCGACTGACGGAATGACCAATGACCAAGTCCTAGTTCCTAATCCACTAGGAAATGACGAAGCACCAATGCGAACTAGTTCGATACTCAGTCATTGGGCATTGGGGTTTGACTGGTCATTGGGAATTGGGACTTAGGAATTGGCCAGTGTCGGCTTGCCACCTGAGTTGATTCGGCCTTGATGGAACATAGCCGCCAGGCCAACGCCGTTGGTTCTGGTCTCGTTGACCTCCACGCCCACACGGTCTTCTCCGACGGCCTGTTCACGCCGGAGGAACTTGTCGCGGAGGCGGCGCGCCTCAAGCTGACCGCGGTCGCGATTACTGACCATGACGCGGTCGGCGGCATCGACCGGGCAGTTGCCGCCGGGCGGCAGTTGCAGATCGAGGTCGTGTCCGGCGTCGAGATGAGCTGCAGCACCAAGGGCGTCGACGTCCACGTCCTGGGCTACTACGTCGACCACCAGCAGCCGGCGGTGCAGGAGTTCTTCGAGATGGTGCGGAAGAAGCGGGCCGAGCGGGCTGAGAAGATGGTGGCGAAGATGCAGGAGATGGGAGTCGACATCTCATTCGACCGCGTACGGGCGGTGGCGCAGGGCGCGGCGACCGGCCGGCCGCATGTGGCGCAGGCGCTGGTTGCGGCGGGCGCGGTCCGTACCATCGAAGAGGCATTCCAACGCTATATCGGGTATGACGGCCCGGCGTACTTCCCGAAGATGCAGCTCTCTCCCAAAGAGGCGATGGACTTCATCCACCGCTACGGCGGAATCGCAGTGGTGGCGCACCCGGGGACGTATCACAACGACGGTGCGGTCTACTCGGCGATTTCGGCCGGGGCCGACGGCATCGAAGTCTGGCATCCGGACCACGCCTCCCGGAACGTCGACCACTACCGTGAGGTGGCGACCAAGAACGGCCTCCTGATGACGGGCGGTTCGGACTGTCACGGCGGCCGCAAGCTGGGCAAGGTCTACCTTGGTTCCATTACGGTCCCGTACTCGTGCCTGCAGGCGGTAAAGAACCTGAGAGACAAACGGGCCAAGGGCTGACGACCGAGGTCAGAGGTCAGAATGCAGAGTGCAGAAGTCAGAATTCCAGCGTCGGCGATCCGCTTTGTGTCTTTGTGTCTTGGTGGCAAAATCCTGTTCCTGCTCTTTCTTTTCTGTGGTCTTGCGTCCGCGCAGTTGCAGATAGCCAGGCTGAAGTACGGCGGCGGGGGAGACTGGTACAATGACCCGGATGCGGTTCCGAACCTCGCCAAAGAGAGCAATTCCCGTACCAACATGCGTGTATCTACCGACGAGGCTCAGGTGAGCCTGCTTGACGAGAAGCTCTACCAGTACCCATTCCTCTTCATGACCGGGCATGGGAACATCAGCCTCTCGGACGACGAGGTGAAGAGGTTGCGCCAGTTCCTCGAGACTGGGGGCTTTCTCTACGCCGACGACGACTATGGTATGGATGCGGCGTTCCGGCGCGAGATGGTGCGCGTGTTTCCTAACAGCCAGTTGGTCGAGCTTGGCTACGACCACCCGATCTACCACCAGGTCTTCGACTTCCCGAACGGCCTGCCCAAGATCCACGAACACGCGGAAGGGCCGCCGCACGGGTACGGTATCTTCGTTGGCGGCCGTATGGTCGTATTCTACACGTTCAACACCAACATCTCGGATGGCTGGACCGCGGCCCACAAAGATCCTCCCGAGGTGCGCGAGCAGGCGTTCCGGGTGGGAATCAACATCGTTTCGTACTTCCTGACCAACTGATGCCCGCCGGGCAGCTGGGGTACGATCCCAATTCCCCGGCGGAATTGGGTCAAGTCCCGCAAAGGATTCAAGCGCCGCGGGTGTCTAATAGGCGTCTAAGTATCAAGGATGTGAAAAGATGAGCCAAAAGAGTCACCGCCTGAGAACCATCGTGATCTTGCTGGCCGCGTTGGTTGTGATTGCGGCCGGCGTTTTCTTGCTGACGAGGCCGAAGAAGGCTAGGTACAAGACGTCGATGGTCGCCCGAGGCGACATCAGCGTCTCGGTCTCCGCTACCGGGACAGTGAATCCCGTGAACCAGGTTACGGTCGGCAGCCAGGTGTCCGGTACCCTCGAGAAGGTATACGTTGACTTCAACGACCACGTCACTGCCGGTCAACTGCTGGCCAAGATCGACCCGCGTAACTACGAATCGGCGTTGCAGCAGGCGAAGGCCAACCGCGCCTCGGCCCAGGCGTCGCTCACCCAGTCTGAGCTGACCAGCGCGCGCGCCGAGACGCTCTACTCCGCGCAGCTGCTGTCGTACAGCGACTACCTGCAGGCCAAGACTGACCTCGAGCTGGCTAAGGCCAAGCGGGACCAGGTCCAGGCAAGTTATGAGCAGGCCCAGACCAACCTCGCCTACACGACCATCACCGCGCCGATGTCCGGCGTGGTCATATCGCGGAAGGTCGAGAGCGGCCAGACCGTGGCCGCAAGCCTGCAGTCCCCGGACCTGTTCACGATTGCCGACCTGTCGCAGATGCAGGTTGAGGTCTCGATTGACGAGGCCGACGTGGGCAAGCTCGACACCGGGCTCGCGGCGACGTTCAACGTGGACGCGTACCCGGAGAGTACGTTTGAGGGCAGGCTCGTGCAGGTGCGGAACGAGCCGGTGGTTGTCTCGAATGTGACCACTTACATCGGCATCGTGCGGGTCGCGAACCCGGGCACGCTGCTGAAGCCGGGGATGACCGCGAACGTCAAGGTGCTGGTGCGCGGGGTCAACGACGTTCTGCTCGTGCCTAACGTTGCGCTCAGCGCGAAACTCGCCACGTCGCTCGGCCTGGCGCGCACAGCTCGGACCAGCGGCTCAGGCACGCGCAGTCCCGCCGCAGCGGTCGGGCAGCAGGCGGCTGGCTCTAGCCAGGGCCGCGGAACGCGGCCGCCGGGAGCTCGGGGTGAACGTGGGCAACGCACTTCGCAACCAGTGGCCGCCGCCGGCGATACCAGTCGCGTTCCGGCGTCCGCAGACACGGCGGCGAGCCGGCCAATGGTGACCATGCAGACCGTCTACGTCCTCCACAACGGCAAGCCGGTTCCGCGCCAAGTCGAAACCGGTATGGCCGACGGCAGCAACACGGAAATCCTGCGCGGCCTTGGCGAAGGCGAGCTGGTTATCACCGGCCTGGGGAAGTCCTCGACAAGCACGAGCACGCAGCAGAACCGGATACCGACGATGGGCGGCTTCGGCGGGCCGCGGGGCCACTAGAGGGAAGCAGCACTTGGCCACCGACGTAATCGTCGTCAATGCGGTCAGCAAGACGTACAAGGTTGGCGAGACCGATGTACACGCTCTGTGTGACGTTTCCATCGCCATCCCGTCCGGCCAGTTCGTCGCGATAATGGGGCCGTCGGGCTCGGGCAAGTCTACTTTCATGAACCTGCTCGGCTGCCTCGACCGTCCGGACACGGGTTCGATTTCCCTCGACGGTACCGACATCACGAACCTCGACCGGAACGAACGGGCCGTCATCCGCAACCAGAAGATAGGGTTCGTCTTCCAGAACTTCAGTTTGCTCGCCCGCACGCCGGTGCTCGAGAATGTCGAGCTGCCGCTGGTGTATGCCGGGGTTTCGACCGCCGAGCGGAAGGAACGGGCCCAGGACGCGCTGACGCGCGTGGGGCTGGCCGCGAAGATCAACAACCAGATAACCCAGTTGTCGGGCGGTGAGCAGCAACGGGTGGCGATAGCCCGGTCGCTCGTGAACCGGCCTTCGCTCATCCTGGCCGACGAGCCGACCGGCAACCTCGATACCCGGACCAGCATCGAGATATTGGCGATATTCCAGCGGCTCAACAGCGAGGGGATAACAGTGGTGCTCGTCACGCACGAGCCGGACATCGCCCACTACACGATGCGCACGGTGATGTTCCGTGACGGGCGGATAGTGGCGGACCAGCCGGTCACGGAGCCGCGTTCGGCCGAAGCGGAACTGGAGAAGACGGAGATCCGGGACGAAGAAACTACCACCAAGACACCAAGTCACCAAGAGGAAGAACGCCGAACGATGGCAGACGTCAGAGGCTAGATGTTGGCACCCGCATTGGGCGCAAGACTGGTGCTGGGAGGCCAAATCACGAAGGGCTCGGAATCTGGAACTTCGTGTCTTTGTGCCTTGTTGGTGAGCTCAGGTTCCGGGGCCTCGGTAGGGAAGCATGATTGACTTCGGCATGACCGTGCGGATAGCGCTGCGCGCCCTGCGGGTGCACAAGCTTCGCTCGCTGCTGACGATGCTCGGCATCATCATCGGGGTGGGCGCGGTGGTCGCGATGGTTTCGGTCGGGCAGGGGGCGACGGCGCAGGTGACGCAGCGCATTGCGTCGCTCGGGTCGAACGTGCTTCAGGTTTTTTCCGGCTCGTCCGCCTCCGGCGGGGTCCGGGGCGGCTCGGGTTCGTCCCAGTCCCTGACGCTCGATGACGCCAGGGCGATTGCGCCCGCCTGCCCGGACGTGGCCGCAGTCGCGCCCATCGTCAGCCGCGGGTCCCAAATCGTATACGGCAACCAGAACTGGTTCAGCAATGTGACCGGTACCACGCCCGAGTACCTCGAAGTGAGGAGCTGGGAAATCGCCCAGGGCGACATGTTCACCGAGGACGACGTCGACGCCGGCACCAAGGTCTGCGTGCTAGGTCAGACCATCGTCGACAACCTGTTCCCGGACGAGGACCCGGTCGGCGCAATCATCCGTATCGGTAACGTACCATTCACGGTCACGGGTGTGCTCACGGTCAAGGGTAGCGACCAGGACGACGTCATCCTGATACCGGTGGTCACGGCCATGCGTCGGCTGACCGGCCGCACCAACATCAGCCGGATAATGGTCTCGGCAGTCAGCCAGAAGCGAAGCGACGCGGCGCAGGAACAGCTTACCGAGCTCCTGCGCGC
>CAZSUX010000226.1:0-4994 GCA_964610135.1 uncultured bacterium
CGAATCCCCCAACTCGTGTTTGCCTGCATTCGAGCTTGATTCGGATTTCGAGCTTGGCCCCCGCGGCCCCCGTCGGACGGTGCGTCATTCGGACTTGGCCCCAGCGGCTGACAGAACGTGCTTCAGACGTCAAGCCTGGAGCGATTCCGTCTGTCTTGGTGTGTTCCTTCTGCCCTCGCCAGCCTACGCCGGGCTCTGCCCCATCAGGTGGGCATAGACCGCGGCGTTGCCCACCATGTTGGCGATGAGTGAGAACTCGTTGGGCTTGTGGGCCTGGCCTTCGTTGCGGCCCCAGACGACAGCCGGAATCCCGCGCCGGCGAAATAGCGCTGCTACCGTGCCGCCGCCGATTCCCCGCGTGAACGGCTCCCCGCCGTAAACGTCGCGGACCGCATCTGCCAGCATCCGGACAACCGGCGCGTCCGGCGCGGTCGACGGTGCCGCCTGTGCCATCTGCGAAGTTTCCACCTTGACCTCGACACTGAACTCGGCCGCCACCTCGGCTGCAATCCGCTTCATGTCCTCAACCAGGTCAGTCAACTGGTACTGCGGCAGCATCCGGCAGTCGAAGTAGAAAACGTCCTCTGCCGGAATCGTGTTGATGTTGGGAACGTTCTCTTCCTTCTTCGTCGGCTCGATGGTTGAGACCGGCGGCGAGAATAGCTTGTCCTCGGCGCTGTACTTCTCATGCAACTGCTTGTCGAGACGCAAGAGCAGGTGCGCGCCGGCCCGGTGCGCGTTGTTGCCGTGGTGCGGCATCGAGCCGTGCGCCTGCCGGCCGAGAGTCGTGAACTTCACCCAGGCGATTGACTTCTCCGCCACTTCCAGCAGTGTCCCGGCCTCATTGCCGGCATCGGGCACGACCACCAAGTCCTCGGGCCGGCAGAGGTCGTGGTTCTCAAGCAGCCAACCCACGCCGTAGTCCGAGCCGTTCTCTTCATCGGCAACCAGCATCAGGACGACATCGGTCTGCGGGACCAGTTTCAGGTCGAGCAGAGCTTTGACCGCGTAGCACGACGCCACCATCTCCTGCTGGTTGTCCTCAGTTCCCCGGCCATGGATGCGGCCGTTCTCGACCCGCGCCTCGAATGGGTCGCTCTGCCAGAGGTCCTTCGGCCCGGAGGGCACTACGTCGACGTGCGTCATCAACCAGAGTACGGGCCGCTGCTTCTGACCCTTAGCCCGGGCAGTAAGACTCGGCCGGTACCCGCATGGGACGCGCTCGTCCGGCGCCCGGTACTCGGTAACCTCAAGTCCCCACGACCGCAGGAGCCCCGCCAGATACTCGCTCTTGGCCTTCTCGCCGACGCCGCCTGATACCGGGCTGATTGCCGGCAACGCGACGAGCCGGCGCTGCATCTCAACCATCTCCGGCTCGAGCCGGTCTATCTGCTCTCGGATTCTCTTGAAATCAGCTTCGTTCCACATCGTTACTCCTCTTGGGGCAAGCACCAAAGGCCCGACCCCTTTGGGGTTCGGGCTCGATGGGACATTGGCAATTGGGACTTGGTCATTCTCTCCACAGATGATTCCTAAGAACGCGCCGCGAGTCAAGCCGGGAACTGGTTGACAGACGCCGCCCGGTAACTAACATTCAATGATGTCTCAACTGCTTCGGTTTCTCACCCACGACGTTTCGCTCAAGATTGTCGCCCTGTTTATCGCCGGGTTCTTCTGGGTAGTCGCGGTCCTCGACCGGGCGTACGACGTGCGCGTGACCGTGCCGGTCACCGTGGCCCGGTCCGATGCCAAACAGGTCATCCCGGACCTCGACGCGAAGAACACGGTCGTGACGCTCGAAGGCAAAGGCCGGGACCTGCTCGGCGTGAAACCCCGGCAGCTCGGGTTCCAAGTGGAGATTCCCGACGGCAAGGTCGGCACGCGTCAGCTTCAGCTCTCCCCGGCGGCGCTCAAGCTCCCGCCGGATGTGCGGGTCCGGACGCTGGACCCGGACAACGTGGAGTTGAAACTCAGCGCGGCGTCGAGCCGCATGGTCGGAGTGCAGGTTCCAACCCGGGGACAACCTGCGAGCGGCATCTCGCTGTCGGTCAACGAACCGCCGGCCCGGGTGAAGCTGTCCGGTACCGAAGAAGACCTCAAGGTCGCGTCGGCCGTAGCGACCGAGACTCTCGATCTTGCCGGCGTGACTGCGCCTGGCAGTCGTCGCCTCAAGGTCGTGCCGCCGGAGGGCGGGCGCTACTCGGTCGAGCCGGAGTCGGTAGACGTGGTTATCGAGCTGGAAAAGGAAGGCGCGCGGATATTCCTCGGCCTGCCGGTGAAACCCGTCGGGGCCGATGCCCAGCGCGTCGATATCGACCCGACCGAAGCACAGATTGCAGTGGCGGGCCCGGAATCGAAAATCGGCTCGCTCAAGCAGTCCGACATTACCGCCCAGGTCAGAGTCTCGGGTCTCGGCCCGGGTGACTACCAACTCGCTGCGGAAATCACGCTTCCGCCGGGCTTTCACCTGGTTAAATGCGAACCGCAGTTCTTCGACGTCACAGTCAAGTAGACATTAGACCCCTGGATCCGAAATAGATGGCCACGAAAACACGAAACCGGAGTGAAACGGACTTGCAGTATCCTGCGCCAATTCGTTTCGTGTCTTTCGTGCTTTCGTGGCTTCACTATCGGTTCTGGCGCAGACCTGCGACCACTTGACCACCAGACCACTGGACCACAATTCCCGTATCTGCCTCGGCATCGAGACCTCTTGTGACGAAACTGCGGCCAGCGTCGTCAGCGGACGGGCAACCGTCCTCTCCAGCATCGTGTCGTCGCAAATGGTGCACGCCGACTACGGCGGTGTCGTGCCGGAACTCGCGGCCCGCGCCCATATGCGGGCGATTGTCCCGGTGGTCGCAGCCGCGCTTTCCGAATCGGGCATCGCCTGGTCCGACATCTCGCTGGTCGCGGTGACGAACACGCCCGGGCTGATGGGCGCGCTGCTCGTCGGGCTGCCGTTCGCGAAGGCGCTGAGCTACAGCCTGAACAAGCCGTTCGTCGGTGTCAACCACATCGAGGGCCATATCTTCGCGCTCCGCCTTGAGCACCCGGAGCTGGAGCCGCCGTTTCTCGCGGGCGTGCTTTCCGGCGGCCACACTGAACTGCTGGTAGTCGAAGATTGGTGTCGATACCGCATGCTCGGGTCGACGATTGACGACGCCTGCGGTGAAGCTTTCGACAAGGTAGCTAAGCTGCTCGGGTTGCCCTACCCGGGCGGCGCAGAGGTTGAGCGTCTCAGCCGCGAGGGACGCGAGAGTATCGAGTTCCCGGTTCCTGACCCGGGCGGACTCGACTTCAGTTTCTCCGGTCTGAAGACCGCGGTGCTCTACCATCGCCGCGACCATCCCGATACGCCGCGCGCCGACGTCGCCGCATCATTCCAGCGCGCCGCAGTCGCCGCGGTCACGATCCGCATCGAGCAGGCGGTCCGAAAGACCGGGCTTCGAACAGTTGGCGTGTCCGGCGGCGTCGCGGCCAACGGCTACCTCCGCGAGCAACTCGCCGAGCTGGCCCGACGCCACGAATTCAAACTGCTGGTCCCGCGGCCTGCCTTCTGCACCGACAATGCGGCGATGATCGCCGCGGCCGGGCTTGAGCGATTCGCCCGGTTCGGCCCTTCGCCGCTCGACCTGCCCGCTGCTGCTCGCACGCCGCTGGCCTGACCGACATTCCCGGTCCGGCCCCGGCCCAACGCGGACCTGGGCCTGCGTCCGTTACTCGTCTGCCGACTCTCGTCACAGCCGTCACCTGCCATACGCAACTCAGGGGAGACTTCGTTCCGGTTTGAGCACGTCAGACGCAGGAGCCTAACTAGGTGCAGAGACCTGCATTCCAGGGTTCACCTGGCGGCTCAACTGTCAATTCACCTGCAAGTTCATCTCAGAGCTGAGCCAGCAACTCACCTGACGATTCGCCCGACGAATCATCTCACGGTTCACTTCTCGATTCATCCTACGATTCATCCTGGGGATGACCGTACGGATGATGTGTCTGATGAATCGTGCACTCATCCCACGGTTCAACTCTCGGCTGAACTAGATAGTCAGTCATCGGCTCAACTGCCGGGTCAGTAGGAGATTCACCGTTCGAGTAAATCAGGAGTACACTTCAGGGGTCAATAGGGGGGTCAATGGGGGAGTGACCCCAGGGATGCTGATCCAGGGGCCATGCCCTAGCGGTCCATGATTGGACTAAGAGACTGAGTGTCAGAGCCTTAAGCAGTCAGAGCCGCTGACTTGACAGAGAGATATTGGTGGCGTAGACTGAATGGCAGCGCCGGCCGGCCAAGGTGCTGTTCTCAGCCGCTGGAGAGCGCCGACAACGATAGATGGCCGGAGTCCGGCCTCGGCGGGAGTATCGGCACAGACCTCGGACTCGGGATGGTAGAAGAGTCAGGGACCCAGTACAGAAGGAGGAGCAGAATGAGTGACCCGGTGAAACGAACCGAACGCTGGATGACGAAATACAACCTTGAGCGCGTGAGCCAGACGCTCTCCGACCTGAAGGGGAAGATGGCCGAGCACTACGCGGCCGCGATGGTCGGGCTCTGCGCGATGGAAACCGACGTCAAACAGGTCATCAACGCCTGCGGCGTGTCCACGTCGCAATACGTCCCCTACCTCAATTTCGGCCGGCAGCTCTACAAGCTCAGCAAGCAGCGGGGCATCTCGGGCGAGAGCTTTGCCATGGCCGCCCAGGTACTCCTCGACAAGTGGGCAGCCCGCGGCTGCAACCCGGAGGTGCTGGCCAAGATCCGCACCGACGTCTTCGACATCCCGGCACCCAAGCCGTAGCGGCTCAAGAGAGGCTGCCCGCAGCGACGCGGGCAGCCTGCGCAGGGACATGACCCAATTCCGCCCGGGAATTGGGATCGTTGTCCCAAGCCTGAGCCTATTCGGTCAGGATCACCTTTCTGCTGAAACGCTGGTTCTCGGCGGCCAGGGTGCAGAAGTAGACGCCGCAGGCACAACTGCGTCCCTTCGCGTCCT
>CAZSUX010000227.1:0-4993 GCA_964610135.1 uncultured bacterium
TTTTCCTGGCGGTGCTGTGCGGGTTGTCGCTCGCGACCCTGCTCGCGATATTCGCAGATGACGCGAAGAGTGCGCAGGTGTCGGTGACGCCGCTGATGATGCTGGTGATGATCCCCTACTTTCTTGGCATCTTCATCAACATCGACACGGCGTCGCTGCCCATCAAGATACTGATGTACGCGATTCCCTTTGCCTACCCGTTCCTGATGCCGAAAGCGATTCTGTTCGGCAATCACGGTCTGATCTTGTTCGGCTTCGCATACATGGCCTTGTTCGCGGCCGCCTGTATCTTCATTGCGGCGCGGCTGTTCAGCACCGACCGGGTGCTGACTGCGAAGTTGCGCTGGGGCAGGAGACGTACGGTAAGAGCCTAGAAAGACAGCATGTCGCTCAAGGAAACGGTCGAGGCCAGGTGTCCGTCTTGCGGGGAGGAGTCCTCTGCAACCGTCTGGCGTTCGATGAACGTGACCCAGGACCCGGATGCCAAAGAACTGCTTCTGGCCGGGACGGTGAACGTATTCCAGTGTCCCAAGTGCCGGTACGAGTCGATGCTCGACATCGATTTCCTCTACCACGACATGGAGCGGAAGTTCTGCGTCCAGTACTACCCGTACGAGCGGCTGTCCGATGACGGCTTCCTTGTGAACTTTGCGGCCGATGCCGAGCCGGCCATCGCGGTTCCGGACGGGATGCAGGTGAAGCCAGACATGGATTACCTGATACACCCGCACATCGTCTTCGAGATGGGCGAGCTGGTCCGCTACGTGGCCTTCCGCGACCGGCTGTTCGAACTCGGCTGCTCCGAATCGGACGCCGCAGACTGACCTTCCCGTCGCGTCGTGGTTCCGTTCGTTCTCCCGGTGGTGAAGCCACGCGCAGTCGTGGCATCTTCCGGGCTCGTCCGCGCATCGGCGAAGGCCCGGCCCGACTTGGCTTGACTCGGAGGGGGAGAGGTCTAGAATCTCTTCAGGCTCCTAAGTCATGACATGTGCTGGAACACTGGCACACAGGAGGTGTCTGTTTATGCGTAAGTACCTGTTGGTGCTTGCCGTGCTCGCTGCCATCCCGGCAATGCTGATGGCTGGACCGGGCGTGGGCACATTGGCACCGGACTTCACGCTGCCCGACTCGGCCAGCGTGAATCACTCACTCTACGACTACTCCGGCAAGGTAGTCTCGCTGCTCTTCTGGCAGTCAACCTGACCATCGTGTCGCGCGGAGTTGCCGCGCCTCCAGGCCATGTTGGACGACTATGGAGAGCAGAACTTCATGCCGCTGGCGATTAACCTCTGGCAGGACTGGAGCATTATCAAGTCCTATGCCAGCCAGTACTCCTACCCGTTCCTGCGGGACGCCGGCGCAGTCTGGAATACCTGGAAGATAAGTAACTCGATCCCAACCAACTACATCGTTGACGGGGCCGATACGGTCAGATACGGCACCGTAGGTTGGAATGAGACAGCCATGCGTTCCATCATTGAGCAGTACATGACCGGTATCAGCGAGGCCCCAGCTGCGCAGCCTCTCGACTTCTCGGTCGTCGGCGCGAACCCGGTGGTCGGACACAGCGCGGTCCGGCTCAGTCTGCCCAAGGCAGCGAATGTCACCGTGCGCGTCTACTCGACGTCGGGCGCGCTGGTGCGGACTTTGTACGACGGGCTGATGCCGGCGGGCGCGAACACGGTCAAGTGGAACCTGCAGGACAACGCGGGCAGGCCGGTCGGCAACGGCCTGTACCTGTACGAGCTGAAAGCCGGCTCACAGGTCGCGCACCGCAAGGTCTCGGTTCTGAAGTAACGTCAGCGGTTTCGGTAGTTCCGTGGCGAGGGCCGTTCCGGCCCTCGCCGCTTTCGTGCGTGACACGCCTTGACAGTCAGTGGCGTGCGTCCTAGACTTTCTGCGAAGATCTAGGTCATGACCTGTGCCGGGACGTCGGCACACAGGAGGTGTTCGCATATGCGCAAGATACTCTTGGTACTCGTTGTCCTGACCGTCATCCCGACCGTGGTAGTGGCGTGGCCGCAGCCGGGCGACTCGGCGCCGAGCGTCACGCTGCCGGATACGGCACTCGTGTCGCACGTGATCCCCGGTGACTACGCCGGCCAAGTCCTGCATCTCTTCTTCTGGGTATCATTCGACAGTGTCAGCCTCGCGGAGTTGCCGCTGGTTCAGGCCATGTATGACAACTACGGCAGCCGAGGATACATGCCCCTCGCCATCAACCTGTTGGAGGACATGGATAGCGTGGTCAAGGTCTTTGCCCGTCAGTACACGTACCCGTTCCTCCGCGACGGTGATGCCACGGCGTGGAACGCGTACAGGATGGAAGGTATCGTCCCGCTCAACTACGTGGTCGATCCGACCGGGCTCGTGGTCGGCAGCATGGAAGGATTCGACGAGCCCTCTCTCCTCGACTGGATTGAGCCGTACTTGATCGGCGTCAGCGAGACTCCGGCAGTTCAGCCGATCGAGTTCTCAGTCGTTGGCGCGAATCCGGTGGTCAGACACAGCGCGGTCCGGTTCAACCTGCCTAAGGCGGCAAATGTCAGCCTGCGTGTCTACTCGACGTCGGGCGCGCTGGTGCGGACGCTGTACAAGGGGCAGATGCCGGTGGGCGTGAACACGGTCAAATGGAACCTGCAGGATAACGCGGGCAGGCCGGTCGGTAACGGCCTGTACCTGTACGAGCTGACCGCCGGCTCACAGGTTGCGCACCGCAAGGTCTCGGTTCTGAAGTAGCTTCAGCGGCTTCGGTAGTACAATGGCGAGGGCCGGGACGGCCCTCGCCTGCTTGTACCCGGAGAACCTCGTTTTTCCTTCCAGGGCCAGAGCAAGGCGGCCCTTGTTTCCTGCATCCCCGTCACTGCATCGAAGCCTGGAATCACGGGCACGCGACAGGACAAGCTGCGATAGCCCATTCGGGGGTCGAGAACAGACGGAGCGAGCCAACAGGCGGAAAGCCGTGTTCGGTTCGGTCTTGCCTCGCCCGGGCCCCGCTTCGGTTCCAGTCGGGGCGTTGACTGTTCAGCCGATGGTCCTAGAATAGAATGGTGAACAAGAAGACACTTGCGGTTCTGGCTCTGGCAATAGCCGTTTTCGTCGGCTGCAGGAGTACCTCTTCCAAGACGACAGTCACATTCTGGCATGCCATGGGCGGCGAATCACAGAAGACCCTGAAGATAATGGTTGACCGGTTCGAGAGTACGCACGCGAATATCCACATCGAACTGGTCGGAATGGGCAACTACGACGCGCTGTCGCAGAAGCTGATGGGCGCGGTTGCGGCGAAGAACCCGCCCGTCATCGCGCAGATGTACGAGAACTGGACGACCCAACTCCATGCAGGCGGGGAACTGGTCTATCTGGATAGTTTTGTGCACGGCCGGGACGGCCTGAGCGCGGAGGACCTGGCTGATATCTACCCGGCCTTGCTCGAGAACAACTCGTGGGATGGCAAGCTGCTGACTTTGCCGTTCAACAAGAGCGTGCCGGTGTACTACTACAACGTGCCGATGTTCCAGCAGGCCGGGTTGGCGGAGTTCCCGAAGACGTGGACGGATTTCAGGGCTGCGGCCAACCGACTGACCGCACGCGACGCCGCCGGAAAAGTGGGAGTCTGGGGTGCTGCGGGCGGGACCGACATCTGGATATTCGGTTCGATGCTGTACCAGCGGGGTGGCCGGTTCCTCGAAAAGGAGGACGGCAAGCCGCTGTTCAATGGCGAGGAAGGTGTCGAAGCGCTGCAGTTCCAGGTTGACATGGTACTCAAGGACAGGGTGCAGAACACCGACGTCGGGCGGACCCCGATGGACGATTTCCTGGTGGGCAGGATGGCGACCCTGACCGGCAGCTCGACCTGGCGCGCGCCGGTTGTGGACAAGGAGTCGTTCGCGGTCGGGATGGCGCCGGTACCGACATGGGGCACTCCGGCGGCGATCGTCTACGGGACGAACATCGGCATGTTCCGACGGGCGACTCCGGAACAGAAAGCTGCGGCGTGGAAGTTCATCAAGTGGTTCACGAATCCTGAGCAGCAGGTTGAATGGTCGCTCGGCACGTGGTACGTGCCGGTACACCGGCGCAGTCTCGAAGACCCCAGAATGGTCGAGCGCCTCGCACAGACGCCGGGACTGAAGGCGGCCTACGCGCAGATGGACTACGCGGTCTTCGAGCCGCGCGGGCTGAAGTGGCTTGCCGGCCGCAAGGCACTGGTCGAGGAACTGGAACAGGCGATGCTGGGAGCCAAGACCGCGAAGCAGGCGCTGGATGACGCGGCTGCTCGCTACTCCGCTGGCGGGCAATGACCAATCCCCAATTGCCAATGTCCTGCAAACCGCAATGTATGAATGACCAATGCCTTGCTGTTCCCGGGGCTTGATCATTGCGGTAGCGCAGCAGCCGTGGGTCCGGAAACCGGCTTCGTCCGGGACGAGTCCAATAATGTGGTGATGGTTGGACAGCTACGCAGCGTGTTCGAACGTCTGGCTGGGAGCATAGCGGTAACCATAGCCGGGGAAGCAACGGACAGAGCAACTTGGAGGGCAATTCGGGAAGTCACTCTGCAGGCAATCTGGAGAGCAACGGACAGAGCAATGGGGAGAGCAACGAGGACGGCGACTCAGACCGCAACGGCCTGAGCGACCGGCGGAGCAACGGGTAGAGCAGCGGAGAGAGCAACGGGGACAGCGAATCGGCCCGCAACCGGGACAGCAACCGGGCAAGCGATTCCGAGGGCAGCCGGTAGAGCAACTCACCAGACAACTCACAGGGCGATTCGGAGAGCAACGTACCCAGCAACTCCACCGGTGGGGCTCTGAGTTGGCCACTTCACGTCTAACACCTAAAGCCGCAAGCACATAGACCTGAAAACCCGCCCGACGGCATGTATCCTTTATTGGATACAGGCTTGAGCCGGGGCGGTCTCGATTCGCCATCCATTCTCAGACGTCATCAACTGCTGAATGGTCAATCTTTCGCCCCGGCCGCAGGCACG
>CAZSUX010000228.1:0-4965 GCA_964610135.1 uncultured bacterium
ACGAAGTCAGAATGCAGAAGCGAGAGTGCAGAGTGCAGAAATGCGCCTGTGTTTCTGACTTCACTATTCTGACTTCTGACGTCTGACTTCGGCCGACAGGCTTCGAAGCGCCCCTTGCCGCGCGTCCCAACTGCCGGTATGATAGGGCGATGAAAGGTAAGATCGAGCTGGAACTGCGCGAAGTGAATAAGCTCTTCAACTCGATGGACCCGTCGCCGTTTCACGACCGGGACTTGAACCGTGAAGCTGAAGAGTTCATCGTGAGCTGGGCGCAGGAATACTCGCACAAGCAGCCGCTGTCCCTTACCATCCACCTTGAGAACATGCCGGCGCAGGACCCGACTGCCTGGATGACCGAGTCCGTGCACAACTTCTTCGCCTACCGGGCCAACCTGAATCGTCTCGCCTTCCGGAGGCTGATGGACGACGGTCGAACCAGCCTGATGGTCGGCCTGGCGTTTCTCGCCGGCTGTATTGCCGTCCGCAACCTGGTTCTTGGCCACGCAGTCGGCGCCTGGGCCGGGCTCCTGCGCGAGAGCCTGACCATCATCGGCTGGGTCGCGATGTGGCGTCCGGTGCAGATTTACCTCCACGAATGGTGGCCGTTCTGGCGGCGGAGTCGCGTGCTTTCGAAGCTGAGTACGATGCCGGTCGAAGTCGTCCAGAAGAAGCCCGGGACTGGACTTGCCGCCCCAGTCCAGCTTCCAAAGTGAACCGGTTCATGCGGGGTCCGCGGTTCTGGTTCATCGTGACCGCGGTGCTCGCGCTGGCGCTTGACCAGGTATCCAAGTGGCTGATCCTCAGGTACGAGACCCTGCACGTGCCGCATCAGGTGCTCGGTGATGCGCTCAGATTCTCCCTGACCATGAACGAGCGGGGCCTGTTCGGGATGTCCTACGGCCCACTCTGGGTCCACTACGCCCTGCCGATTCTGGTCGTCTGTGTTGTCATCTACCTCGGTCTGCGCAGCCCGGACCGCTGGTTCGGCATCGGCCTGGGGATGATCCTCGGCGGCGGCGTGGGGAACAACCTGCTTGACCGCGTCCGATTCGGCTCGGTCGTCGACTTCATCGACATGGGCATCGGCAGCACCCGCTGGTACACCTACAACCTCGCCGACGCGTTCGCAGTGGCGGGTGTCATCATGCTCCTAACGCACGAGTTCCTCGGCTGGGGCAAGGCCAAGCCTGCGCCGACCGCCGACTCAGAGCCCAGCCCGCCGTCCGTATCCGGGCAGAACTGACTACAGGCCGGAAACGGCCGTAGCCGAAACGCAGTATGAAGGAAAAGGAGATGCGACTATGACCCCGAAAATCACAGACAAGCGACGAATCGCCCTGGTCGGAATGGACTTCTTCGGCGACCCGACTGAGAAGGCGGGCGGATGGACCCAGGGAAACGCGGTCGGTCAGCTCTGGGACCGGTACTCGCGTTTCTTCGAGAGCAGGAAGGAATCCATCAAGCACCAGGTGCCGGGCGGCGGGTACGAAGTGTGGGTCGATTTCGAGGGCGAGAAGGAAACCCGGAACAGGTACATCTTCGTCGGTTCCGAAGTCGAACGGATTGAGGACCTGCCGCTGGAGTTCGTGGCCAAGACACTACCCGAGACGCGCTATGCGGTCTTCACCATGAAGATGGCGGAGGTCAAAGCCGGCGGCCTGGACACACTCTGGAAGAAGTGGCTACCCGAAACCGGTCTGAAGACCTCCTTCGACTTCATGATCGAGTACTATGACCCGCAACGGTTCAAGGGAGTGGACGACCCTGGTTCCGAAGTGGACTTCATGGTACCGGTTCGGTAGGCCGGTGGATTCGCCGCGCTCACATCCATGCGCTGATACAACGAAGCCGCTGAGCCAGGTGACGTTGACAGAGATAGCATAATCCGGTATGCCAGGCCCAATAATCATAGTCGGCCCCGACCCGCGTTGGCCGGAGTGGTTCGGCGAAGAGAGCGCGCGGGTTCGAGCCGCTCTCGGTCGGAACCTGCTCGGCCTCGAGCACGTCGGCAGCACTTCGGTCCCCGGTCTCGGCGGCAAGCCGACTATCGACATGATGGCGGGCGTTGCGGGCAGGAGCGAGGCGGACGCGGCTCTGCCGGCCCTGGCCCAAATCGGCCACAACGACCTCTCGCTTGGGACCGGGGACCCGGACTGGTACTACTGCATCGGCAAGGGCGGAGGCGCCGCGCAGCGCTTCCACCTTCATCTTGCCCGACACGACAGCAGGTTCTGGCACCGGTACATCGTCTTCCGCGATTTCCTGCGGGTCAATCCGGCCGCGTGCGTGGAGTACTTCGAACTCAAGAAGTCGCTGGCAGCGCGCTGTCGCGACGAGCGAATGAAGTACTGCACGGCCAAGACCGGATTCATCCGCTGGGTCGAGGCGCAGGCTGCGGGCGCGAGCATAGCCCTGATGACGGAGTCCGATACCGCCGCCATCGCCCGCGTGTTCGAGCGCTGGCACAAGACCGCCAGGCAGTATGAAGACTACTGCGTCCAGCAGCGGCGCGGCGAGCGGGCCGTGCTTGTGGCGAGGCTTGCCGGTGAGGTGGTGGGGTACGTGACGCTCCAGACCATGTCCGGCTACGCTGGCTTCCGTGAGCAGGGGATACCGGAAATCGCCGACCTGAACGTCATCAACGAACACCAGCGCAAGGGCATCGGCTCGGCGCTTGTCTATGCGGCGGAACGGATGGCGAGGCAGCGCGGATACGCGGCGGTGGGTATCGGCGTCGAGCAGTCGCCGGCCTACGTGGCGGCCAACCGCCTGTACCCGCAGCTCGGCTTTGAGCCTGACGGCCGCGGTATCACCGCTTCCGACAACGAACTCCATCTCCTGAAGCCACTCCGCTGAAGCGGCTGAGAACAACCCGGGACTTCGGGCGCTGGAAGCGTCTCGCAAGGTCTCTCTCATCGTTGCTCTCAACGTAGCCAAGATTCTAGCTTCAACCGTGTAATCCAGCGTGTATTTCCGAGGGTAGTCGAATGGACCGGTCAATGCGTTCTCAAGCGGGTCCGTCGTCGGGTCGCGACCTGGTCGCGAACTCGTTCGCGCTGAAGTTCACGGCGTTGTTTGCGTGGAAGTTCAGGAACAAGGTTGCCGCGAAATCCCCGGCATTGTCCATCATGAAGTCTCTTTCGAGGTCTCTTCAGAAGGCATGCCGAAAACTACCTAGGGGGCATGGGAGGGGTCGGAGAGGGATCAGGGGCTAGGGGCTTGGGAATATGGGAGTTAGGCTGGACTTCACCCACCGGCGGAATGTGTGCCATAATACACATTGGGACTTATGCTGGAGCGGCAATTCTGACCATCCGCCCGCGCGTCAGGAATCGATTTTCGTGTACCCGGAGCTTCGCGATGGCGGCCCAGGTGCTCTTGGACAAATGGGCAGCCCGCGGCTGCGACCCGAAGGTCTTGGCCAAGATTCGGAAGGACGTCTTCGACATCGACGTGCCAAAGACCTAGCGGCCGACACCGAGGTCACGCCCTAGACTAGCCGCTGGCTGTCGGCCAGACCTTCCGCCACGTCCGCTTGACTTCGCCCGGCGGAAACCTATCCTCTTGCCGCAATGGGCACACCTGCGTCCGACACCGTCAAACGCCTGGTTGACCTGTCTGCGTGCAACGCACAGGCAGACCGCTTCGACCCGGACCGCAAGGTTTTCCTGTCCGCTGACTACAAAGAAGAGCAACTCCGTGCCTTTGGGGCCCGAAAGCCGAGCTTGATTCTGTTAACACAGGTGTTAATATTATGTTGAGGTTGGCCTTGCTTGAAGCCGGGCCCGTGCTGTCGGTCTGCGACCTGGAACGGGACGGACGCCGAGAAGCGATGGAATTCATCGCCGGGCTAGACGCGACTGCCCAGCGGCGGTTCGTGAAGACGTTCAGGCAACTGGCTCAGACCGGCCGAGCCGGTCGCGAAGAGCAGCGATTCAAGCATCTGGACGGCCCGGTGTACGAGATAAAGGAGCACAGCGTCAGCGCTCGCTTGTTCTGCTTCCGCTGGAAGACCAGCCTCGTAGTCTGCACGCACGGGATGAGAAAGCCCGCGGGCAGAGGAACAAGGCAGTATCAGGATGCGATTGACAAGGTGAAGCGGCTGCTTTGCGAGTGCGAAGCCGCAGGAGTGTTGCCATGATTGAGAAGGACCGCTCATATCAGGAGCTGACTGAGAAGCTCGAAAGCGACCCCGGGTACTGGGTCGAATCCATGCGTCTCGACTTCGTCGAGGAAGTGGAACGCATGATGGAGGAGAATGGCGTCACGCGGGCCGAGCTTGCCCGACGCCTGGGTTCCTCCCCGGCCTACGTTACCCAGATGTTCAAAGGTCTGTTCAACCCTACGCTGCTGACTCTTGCCAAGGTGGCCATGGCCCTCGACGCCCGGGTCGAGCTCAAGCTCGCTCGCCGGCGCGCCCAATCGGGCAAGCACGCATCACCAGTCCGCACTCCGCGCCGTCGAGAGCGCCTTCCCGGGCTCTCGGTCGCTGACAGCCCCGCGCGTGCCTCCCGCAGTGACTTCATTGCTTCTGACAGACCGGCCAAGCCCCGGCGCCGTAAGCCGTGAGCCGTAAGCCGATGGCTGATATCCTCGGCCAGGTCTACGAGCAGTTCCTCGGCAAGGTCATCCGGCTCACTGCCGGCCATCAGGCCAAGGTCGAACAGAAGCCCGAGGTCCGCAAAGCCGGCGGCGTCCATTACAGCCCCCAGTATATCGTCAGCTACATCGTCAAGAACACTGCCGGCGGGCTCCTTGAAGGCGACCCGCCCGCGTGTCCCTTCCCTCCCGCGCGTTGGCTTGACTTCCAGTCCTGCTGGCATATTCTCAGGCGCAATGGGCGCGGCAGCACCTAGGCTAGTTGCGGACTTGGTTGAGCGGTTCTCTCGTGACCGCAAGGTCTTCGTCTCGCCCGACTACAAAGAGGAACAACTCCGCCTAGAGTTCCTCAATCCCTTCTTCACC
>CAZSUX010000229.1:0-4956 GCA_964610135.1 uncultured bacterium
CTTCACGTGGTCGTAACCGATGCGAGTAATAACCGAGACAGTCGGGTCGGAAAGGTTCGTGGCGTCGAGCCTGCCGCCCAGCCCGACCTCGATGATTGAGTAGTTGGGCCGCTTCTCAGCGAAGAGCAGGAAGGCCATCGCCGTCGTCATTTCGAAATAGCTGACCGCTACGCGGTCGGATCGAGGGGCACGGGACGGGGGACGCGGGGAAGAAACGAAGGGGGCGAGGTGGGCGACGAGGCCGGCAAAGAGGCTCTTGGGAATCGGTTTGCCGTCAAGCTGGATTCGCTCGCGGACGTCGAGCACGTGCGGCGAGAGGAACATGCCGGTCGAGAGCTTGCAGCCGCGCAAGGCTGCTTCGAGCATGTAGCAGACCGAGCCCTTGCCCTTCGTGCCGGCAACGAGGATGACGTTCTGCATCCGTTCCTGGGGATTGCCGGCCATTTCCAGCAGCCGGCGGATGTTGTCGAGCTTGAACTCGGTCCGCGGCTTGGCCAGCTTCTCGTAATTGACCAGGCTGTCGAGAAACTCGACAGCCTGGGTATAGGTCATGTAGGTCCTATTGGACCTATTCTTCTAGCGCAGAACCAGCTTCTGCGGCGGGAATCCCGGCACGGCGACCTGCACCATGTAGACTCCGCGATGAAGCCCTCGCAGGTCGACTCTGTCCGTATTCGTGGCAGTGGCCACGAGCGTACCGCCAGCATCATAGACCTTGACCGAGTATTGGCCCCAAGGGACTATCCGCACGACGCCGCGCGTAGGGTTTGGCAATAGGCGTATTGCGGATTGCCCGGCGCAGCCGCCCTGCTCGGCAACGGCTGCGCCCGGACCCTGGAACAAGTAGAGGCTGTCGTTCATGCAGCCGAAATAGATCCGCCCGCTCTCGCCGATAGCCGGCGATGACCAGATGTCATCACTGAAGACATGGCTGTCGCGGACGGTCGAGTCCGGACCGATGCAATAGAACTTGCTGTTCGTACCGCCGGCTGTGCCGACGTAGACGTTGCCTTCGGCGTCGACTGCCGGAGAGCAGTAGTTCGAGCCGCCAATCGACTTGCGCCAGCGCACACCCGAGTCGGTGTCAACGCAGTAGAGCCCGGCTCCGGCTACTACGTAGAGCGTCGACTCGTTGGCTACCGCCGGGCAGGACTGGATTCGCGCCAGCAGGCTGTCTCGCCACTTGAGGCTGCCGTCTGGACGCACGGCGTAGAGATATCGGTTCGCCCCGACGTAGATCGTCGAGTCGGGGCCGACTGCGGGTGAGGCGAAATCCGCGCTGCCAGCCAAGTCAGCGGTCCAGTACGTACTACCGTCCGGATAGAACGACCATAGCTGCCACGGCCCGGTGCCGGAAGTGGTTGCGACAAGTATGTTCCCGTCCAAGCCGACTACCGGGGCTGAATTGACCGAGTGGACGAGCGGCCGCGCCCACGCGAGCGTGCCTTCTGGATTCACGGCATAGAGCGAATCCGAGTAACAGGCGAAGTAGACCTTGCCGTCCAGCCCGATGACCGGCGAATGGCTGATGGAGAGCGAGTTGTGCAAAGGCCACGACCAGAGCACCGTGCCGTCATTGCTGACCTTGACCAGCCTGCGATTAGTGGTGATATAGGCGTTGCCCGAAGCGTCGAGCGCAGGTGTCGAGTAGTAGATGTTCGAACCGTAGGGCGCCAAGTCAACGACCCACGCCGTAGACGTGAGCTGCGAGTCGAAGCAGTAGAGCTTGACGTCACGGACTCCGACGAGTACGTTGCCATCGCTACGGACTACCGGTGAACCCGAGATCTCCCCGCCAACGCCATACGCCGCAACCCGGTTGAGCGGCGCTCCGACAACGTTGGCCGATAGCCCCGTGTGTTGCGGGTCACCGTGGAAGCAAGCCCAGGGATGACCGAACGCCAACGTCACAGCGAAACCTGAGAGCAGAACGAATGTCATCTTCACGATTCCTCCTGTTCTTGACCACCGCTGCGGAGTTCGATACCGCGCGTGCTCGAGCGGATGAAGCGAACCAGTTCCTCAAGCTGCTCCTGCCCGCGGCCCGGTAAGCTTGCCGGCAGCAGCTCTGCCTCGATTGTAGACATGGCCTCGGTCAGGTTCAAGCCCGCCCGGTAGATGGTGCGATAGGCCTGCCGCAACATGGCCAGCACCGGCTCCCCGCCCCCAGCGCGATGCAGGCCGACCGAGTTCAGCCCGCGCACGCGGCAAGGGTTGCCCGCGGCCAGCATGTAGGGCGGAATATCCTTGTTCACGTATGAGCACGCGCCGACCATTGCCAGCTCACCGACGCGGCAGAACTGGTGGATGCCGGCGAGGCCGCCGATGTTCGCCCGGTCCCCGAGCTCAACGTGCCCGGCAAGCTGGACGCCATTGGTGACAACGCACCCGTCGCCGACACGGCAGTTGTGCGCGATGTGGACGTAGGCCATTATGAAGTTGTCGTCGCCGATGATGGTCGCGTTGCCTGCCCCGTTTGCCCGGTGCACCGTGGAATACTCAAAGAACGTGTTGCCAGCACCGATTCGAACCTCGGTATCCTCGCCCCCGTACTTCGTGTCCATCGGTGCGCCCCCAATTGCCACGCCCGTGGCAAACCGGTTCCGCTCCCCGGCCGTGACTCGCCCCTCAAAACAACAGAACGGGCCAACCTCACAGCCAGGGCCGAACTGCACGTCGGGGCCGATGAGGGCGGAAGGATGGATGCGGTCGGAGGAAGGGATCGAGTTGTCGAGGGACCGTGGGATCAAGTGCCAACACCTCTCAAGTCAGGCGCGAAGGTCAGGCGTTGTGCATCGCCTCAGCGCAGCGCGCCGATGACCACCGCCTCGCAGGCCAACTCGTCACCCACTTTGGCCGTGCCGTGAATCTTGTACACCGAAGAACGGCCGCTGATGATGTCGGCGGACAGCAACAGACGGTCTCCGGGCGCAACCTGACGGCGGAACCGCACGTGTTCTATTCCGGCAAAGAGCGTCTTCCGGCCGCGACGCTTTTCCCGGACCTCGCACACCAGCAGTACTCCGGCCTGGGCAATCGCCTCGACCATCAGCACTCCGGGCAAGACCGGATAACCGGGAAAGTGGCCGGGAAAGTAGAACTCCTCCGCCTTGATATCCCGGTATCCCTCAATCAGGTTGGGGCCAAGTTTGGTGATCGCATCGATGAACAGGAATGGTTCACGATGGGGCAGCATCTCCTTGACCTGCTCCAGGGTCACCACGATTTCACTCATCAAGCCTCCAGTTCTCTCTCGACTTTCCGGGCAAAGGCCAGGTTCAGCCGATGCCCGGGCATATACGCAAATATCGCGGCGTCAAGCGGTCTGCCGAGCAGTGCCAGGTCGCCCAGCAGGTCCAGTGCCTTGTGCCGGCACGGTTCGTCCGGGAACCGCCACCGCTCGGCGCACACGAACCGGCCGAACCGCCTCAGCCGGAACCGCACGCCTTGCTTCCGTCCCAGCGCGGTCGGTGACATGCCGGTTTGCACCAGGGTCCTGGCTCGGGCCACCGTCCGCAGGAATGAAGCAGGGTCAGCCGCGAACGCGCAGAACTGCGGCCCGAACTCAGGGAACCGCGTCAGGCAGTTGATCATCAGGCCTCGCGCCGGGACTGCGGCTATGAACCGCGCGCCTTCCTTCACGCGGACCGGCCGCGTCAACCGCGCCGGTCTGGGCCCGTCTTTGTACCGGACGATGCCGGCCTTCTTCAGCAGCCGCACATACGGTTCGGCGCTGCCATCACCAATCGGCAGCTCGGTCCCGTTCGTCTCCACCGCAAGGTCGGTCACACCAAGCCCGTAGCAGGCGGCCAGCAGGTGCTCAACCATGCGCACCCGGTGACGGCCTCGGCCCAGACAGGTTGTATGGCCGGTTACGCCCGCATTGGCGACCGTCGCCCGCACGTTGCCGTTGAACCAGATGCCCACACCGGGTCCGGCCGGGCTCAATCGCACGCTCACCTTTCCTCGACCCAGACGGTCCTTGCCGACGAACCCGGCAGCTCTCGCAATCGTCGCACCGCTCATTCCCGTCCTCCGAACCGCCGCCAGAGGTTCGCCCAAAGCCGCTTCATCTCCGAGTGCGGCCGCGCCGGAATTCCCGAATAGTGCGCGCCTGCCGGGACCGAGCGGAATACTGCCGACTTCGCGTAAATGACCGCGTCATCGCCGATAGTCACGTGGTCACTGACCCCAACCTGTCCCGCCAGCATGACCCGGTCGCCGAGCACGGCGCTCCCCGCGATTCCCACTTGTCCGGCCAGAATGCAGTCGCGGCCAATCACGACGTTGTGGCCGATGTGGACGAGACAGTCTATCTTCGTGCCTCGACCGATGCGCGTCTCTCGCCCGGTCCTGGCCCGGGCAATCGTGCAGTTGGCCCCGATGTCAACGTCATCTTCGACTATCACGCAGCCGCCGTGCTCGAGCAGTTGATATCGGCCGTCCCGTCTATCGTACCCGAATCCGGCGCAGCCGATTGCAGTACCCGGGCCGATGCGCACCCGGGCGCCGACGGTTGTCCGGCCCATGATGGTCACGTTCGGCTCCACGATTGAGCCCAGCCCGACCTCGACCTCCGGACCAATGTAGACGAACGGTGCGAGAACAACGTCCGGCGCGAGCTTCGCACCCGGCTCGACCCGCGCCGGCTCAGGGTTTCGCAACTGCCGCGAGCAACACCCGGATCACCGTGCCGACCTGCTGCTGCAAATCCTCGGGCCGGGCGGCATCGCCCTTCTCCGTCTTGAGCAAAGTCCCCAGCCGTACATCGGCGATCGACAGTTCGAACTGAATCCGGCGGTCCTGCTTGCTCGCATTGCCGAACACAACGTAGTCGGCATCGAGCGCGCGGCCCGCGTCCAGCGCCTTGTCCAGCACGACCTGCTGGTTCGCGAGCCCGTAGGACTGCAACTGCTGGTCGACCTTCGCATTGGCGACCATGTCCACGTTTGGCTG
>CAZSUX010000230.1:0-4947 GCA_964610135.1 uncultured bacterium
CGGGCGGCAAACTGTCGATACCGATCATCCCGGTCCTCAAGCTCGGCGGCACCGCGTCATACACGTTCCTCGACCGCGAAGTCAAAGATGGCTGGACGGTGCTTGACCCGACGGCGGTGGTGCAGGCCGACAAGCTCGCGTGGGCCGGCCTCGTTACGCTGCAGTTCCAGGATGTGATGAAGTCGGCTCCGAATGTCATGTTTAACTACGGCAAGGTCGCCGACGAAACCCGCTATGGTGCCGGCGTCGAACTGCAGGGCACGGGCTTCGGTCTGTTTGTCGAAGCGCTGTCCCAGCAGCCCAACGATGTGTCGACCGGCATGTTCGACACAGAGAATGGTCACGTCCATGTCACGCCCGGCGTATTCCTCGGCTCGCCGAACACTTCGATGTTTGAGATCGCCTACACGTTCAGCTTCGGCAACGACCACGGCATCAAGCAGCCCAACGAGCTGATACTCGGCGTCTCCTTCGCCACCCCGTTCGGCAAACGCATGCCGGCTGAGTACGGCACGATTACCGGCACGGTTACCGATGAGAAAACCGGCGTTGCGCTCGCCGCGAGAGTCAATTTCCCGGAGAACGAAGCACTGGCGTCGTTCACGACTGACGCTACCGGCGTGTTCGAAGTCAAGAAGGTCCGGACCGGCGTGACGGTGGTCGAGGTCAGCGCCGATGGCTACAACAAGCAGGCAGTGCCGCTGTCGGTCGAGAACGACCAGGTCGTCAACTACCAGTTCAAGCTGCGCCCACTCAAGAGCTACGGCACGATTGCCGGGACGGTTATTGACGCAGTCAGCAGCGCACCGATGGCCGCCCGCATCGAGTTCCCCGGCACCGCGCTTGCTCCGGTGAACGCCAGCGCCGCCGCGGGCGCGTTCAAGGTCGACAAGGTAGAGACTGGTGTCTACACCCTGACCGCGAGCGCCGACAAGCACATTCCCGCGACCATCACCGTGGCGGTCGAAGACGGCAAGCTGGCTACCGCGACATTCAAGCTCGCGCCGACCGAGGTCGCCGTCGCCGTTACCGGCAGAGTCTACGACAAGAAGACCGATGCGTCGCTGCCGGCCACGGTCACGTTCAACAACGTTGTGTACAATACCGACCCGGCGACCGGCGTGTACAAGGCCCAGTTGATGGCCGGCTCCTACACGGTCGTGGTCGAGTCGAAAGACTACGTGAAGCAGACCGCGGCGCTCATCATCGAGAAGGGCAAGCCGCTCGTCCGTGACTTCGCAATGCTCAAGGTGGGCATGTCGATCACGCTCCGGGGTATCTACTTCGACTTCGACAAGTCGACCATCAAGCCCGAGTCGCGGCCGGCCCTCGAAGACGCTGCCAAGATGCTCAAGGAGAACCCGACCATCAGCGTCGAGATCCAGGGCCACACCGACAGCAAGGGCTCGGATTCGTACAACCTGTCGCTGTCCGACCGGCGGGCCGCCTCAGTGGTGCTCTACCTCGTGCAGAACCTCGGCATCGACCGCTCGCGCCTGACCTCCCGTGGTTACGGTGAAAGCATGCCGATTGCCACGAACGATACCGATTCCGGACGCGCGCTCAACCGCCGGGTTGAGTTCGCAGTCACCGGCGAGAGGTAGTAACAGCAGAACCGCACTACCGAAAGGGGAGGCTCACGCCTCCCCTTTCCGTTCGTACGCGCCGCGCCGTAGTCGACCTCGAACGTCGGCTTCATCAAATAGTCTCGCCCGGCCCGCGATGATGCCGGACAGCGGTTGTGTGAACCTCAGGGCCTTCAGGATAGCGGCGGATCTCCTTGATCGCGTCAATAATCACCAACAGGCCAGGCATCGGCAGCACGAGGGCCGCTGCGGACCGAGGTTTGTCTCCTTAGGGAAAATCGGTGTCTCTTTAGGGAGACCTCGCTGGGAGCAGCCCGGCGTTCCGCGTACATCCGGGCAACGCTCAGACCACGGCCAATCCACATCTGTGCTTGGTGCCGCCTGTCCTGGGTAGTTCCGGCTTGGGTGGGAACGGTGTATTGTGTACGTCTCTCTGGCACGGCAAGTGCAGTGTAGAAGGTAGGAGCGAAGGTCCCCAGGTCGGGCGAAAGCCGCCCCGACGGCCTGGCTCAGAAATGAACAGGGAAAGCTCTAGCGGTGACGAAGGGGTCTCTCCTCAGGGTACAGCCGCGTTGCGCTCGTCTGATACTGACCCTTCCGCGCCTGACACCTCTACGGAGGCAAGGCCAAATCCGGCCCTATGACAGTAAGTTCTGGCAACCAATGGAGGCAGCCTCATGACAGGATTCGGAAAACGACCACTGACAACCCCCACGTTCTTGGTGGGCCTCGCGCTGCTCGCCGCAGCAGCCACAGTCGGCTGCGGGAAGAAGAGTGCTCCCGCGCCACAAGCGGGCGCCACTCAGGTAGAGCAGGCTCAGTCTGACGACCCGGGATCTGTAAGCTATGACGAGGGCAGTCGCAGGTTAGTCATCACCTTTCGCAACGGCAGCGTCTACGAGTACACCGATGTGCCCCGTGACGTGTACGTGGGAATCTCGGCGGCTCCCGCGAAAGGCGTGTACTTCAATACCTACGTCAAGGATCGATACCCGTTCCGGGTAACGACATCAGGAACGTCTGGTTCGACGGTCATTCAGATTCAGGGAGGAGAATCGAAGCCGGCAAAGCCGCCGAAGTCTTCACGGGGACGTGGCAAGGGCCGGTAGGCACAGCAACGCCCGCGCCCGACGTCGTCAAACGGCTGGTTGAGCGTTTCGGCCTTGGTCGCAAGGTCTTCCTCTCCGGCGACCAACTGGCGAAATCCAGGACGCCGCACGGACTGGTCCGACGAGAAGAAAGGGTATTATGAAACCTGTAGCAGGCTTGTGGATTGACCACCGCCGGGCAGTGGTCGTGATGGTTACCGACAAGGGCGAAGAAACCCGGACGATTGAGTCTCGCGCCGAGAAGCACGTCCAGCGTGCGGCTGGTTCACGCCACGGCGGTCGGTTCGAGTCGCAGGCCGTCCCGGCCGATGACAGCCACCAGCGGGAGTACACCGGGGAACTCGACCGTTACTACGACCGGGTAGCTGCGCACGTCAGGGGCGCGGAAGCGGTCCTGATTTTCGGCCCGGGCGAGGCGAAGGGCGAACTAGAGAAGCGCATCAGACGGGACCCGGCCGGCGGCCGCATTGTTGGGGTGGAAACGGCCGACAAGATGACCGTATCCCAGATCGTGGCAAAGGTCCGCCAGCGGTTCACTGAGCTGGAGAACCCGGGGGACCCCGGCGGAAGTCCCGGTGACACAATGGACGATTCCTGACGCGCGGGCGGTCCTCTTCTATCCGCGCCGCTACGCGCGCGTCCGGAGGCTGCTGGGACGGCGCGACGGGTTGAAGACGTCCGACTGGACTTTGGCCGGCACGTCCGGGTCGCAAGATCGCGCCGCGGCTGGTCGTCGCGTTCTTGAAGACTCACGGTACTCTGCTACAATGGAACTGTGAGCCATGGACTGCCGACGGCATCAACTTGCCCCTCAGCCTTGCCGCGGGCCATGACATCTGAGCACGGTTTGGGTACGGGCCGGAGCATTCGCCTGGGCCGGCGAAGCTGGCAGCGGTACCTGGCGTTCGTTCTCGCGCTGCTGCCTCTGGCGTGCCGTGTCCCTGCCCGGGCCGCATCAGCCTCCGGGGCACGACGGATTACGGTCATCTTCCGTCTTGACGACTACGACCCGTCGTGTTCGAGTATAGGAACTGAACTGCTCACGGTCTTTCAGGAACACAATATCCCCTGCACGTATGGCGTGATCCCATACGCGTCCGATACGTTTACGGATGACCCTGCGAACTGCATGGCCATAGACCTGGAGACCGCCGGGAAACTGACTGGCGCCGTCCGCTCCGGTCTTGTGGAAGTCGCACTGCACGGTTTTACGCATAGTGCCAACGCGATCGCGCCGACGAGGCCCGTTTACGAGTCGGAGTTCCGGGGCCTTGGCTACTCTTCCCAACTCCGCATGTTGTCCGCCGGGAAAGCGACGCTGGAGAGTCTGTATCACGTGAGTGTAACCACCTTCATCCCACCGTGGAACAGCTATGACGAAAACACGCTGCGCGCACTGGAGGACCTCGGCTTCGAGGTGGTCTCGAGTTCCGGCCAGACATACGGCATCGCCGCGAGCGGGCGTTTTCAGAGACTGAAGTTCCTGCCGTACACGTGTATGCCGGGACACGAACGGGAGGCGGTTGAATTCGCTCGAAATTCCTCAGATCCTGATCCGATCATCGTCGTTCTGCTTCACCCCTTCAACTTCGTCGAGTACGACCGCAACCGTGGTCGGTTCACCCTGCAATCCCTCGATGACCTGCTCTCCTGGCTTGCGGCTCAGCCCGACGTCGCAACCCAGACGCTGGGCGGGGCGGCGAAGATGGCTCGGGACATGAGCTACCAGCGACTGCGGTCGTTCAGCGCCCGCCGAGGAATGCGCCAGGGGAACGAGCCGCCTTACTTCACTGCACAGAACGCGAAATTCTTCTTCTATCACTCCACGCCCCCTGCGTCCGGAACGCGCACGGCCGACTGACGCCGTCCCCACCCGGCTCCACTTCCTGCTGACAGTAGTCACGGCTGTCCTGTTCGGATTCGCTGCAAGACTGACGTTCTCGAGCCGCACGCCCGGCTCAGCACGCAGAACCGCGAGCCATCGCCGTGATGAACGTGTGTTGCGAGGATACAACCTTGGATGTGCGCGCCTGACCCGCCCGGCGCGGCATGACGAGATGGTCGATTCCACGCGGAGAGTGATGAGCGACAAACGCGGAGCGATGAGTGCCGGGCGTGACAGCGAACGGCTGACAGCTCACGGGCTATGGCAAGACGATGCCGATTGCCACGAACGACACCGACTCAGGACGCGCGCTCAACCGCCGGGTTGAGTTCGTCATCCTCGGACAGCAGTAGCGGCCAACCGCAAG
>CAZSUX010000231.1:0-4936 GCA_964610135.1 uncultured bacterium
CACGGGCGACTTCGTCCACGCCGTCTGGGCCGACGATGCCGACCAGTACCCGGACCCACGGGCGCAGTACGCGCGCTCGACCGACCGTGGTCTCTCGTGGGAACCCGCCCTGCCCCTGTCCTCCGATACGGCCGTCTCGGCCGACGTGTCAATCGCGGCCGACGGCGGTCGCGTCCACGTGGCCTGGCTGGACCTGCGCAGCGGCACACCCCATCTCTACTACAAGAACTCGCAGGACAACGGCGCGACCTGGTTCGCCGACCGGTGGCTGACCGACAACGCCCGAGAGTTCTCCGGGCCCTGCGTCGCGACGGCCGCCCCGGGCGTTCACCTGGTCTGGACCGGAATCCAGAGCGACACGGTTCGCGTCTTTTACAAGCGCTCGCCCGACTACGGAACGAGCTGGGGCGCGGACGTTCTCATCGGCCCGGGCAGCGACGCCTCGGCGTTTGGCAGCGTTTGCGCGCTCGATTCGTTCGTCCACGTCGCCTGGTACGCGGCACCGACCGACACCGGGCGCGAGATATTCTATCGACGCTCGACCGACCGCGGCCTGACCTGGCAACCGGCCATCCAGCTCACCAGCGGGTCGGTCGGGTCCGGGGTGCTCCTTCCCCAGATTGCCGCGTCGGGGGAGCTGGTCCATATCGCCAGCACGCACCGGCCGGTCGACAAACAGGAGGCCATCTACCTGCGCTCACCCGACTACGGGACGAGCTGGGGCGCGGCGCACCGGATATTCAGCACCCCGGGAGAGGACGTCGGCCGGGCGACGGTCGTCGCCGACGGCGAGAACGTCCACTTCGCGGCAGCCCTGGACGACAACGGAACGACCCGTGTGCACTACGCGGTCTCGACCAACGGCGGGCTGGATTGGGACGTGCCGGGCCGGGTGAGTGACACCGGGCCGTCCACAAACGTGTCGCTCGCCCTGGCCGGGAAAGCGGTGTACGCACTCTGGCAAGACTCGCGGGACGGCAACCAGGAGGTCTACTTCAAGCGCAACCCTACCGGCAACATCGGAATCGAGGAAATGACGAACACCGAACTGCAGGCGACGAAGGCTGGGCCAACTATGGTACGCGGTGTGTTGCTGCTATCGCCGCTTGGGACACGATCCGAATTGCCCGGGCGCAATTCGGTCATGTCCCGCGCTGCGCTGCTCGACGCAGCCGGCCGGAAGGTGCTGAGTCTTGTGCCCGGTCCGAACGACGTCTCAGGCCTGACGCCCGGCGTCTACTTCGTGCTTGAAGCTCAACCGCAGGCTCAAGCCCAGGCCGTCCGCAAGGTCATCATCCAGCGCTGACGCAGCTGGTAGAATCTGAAGGGGCGCGGAACACCGCGCCCCTTCGTTGCATACATCCGGCCGCCCACGCGCCAACTCGGCTTTGATTGACTTGGCCAACCGCCGACCCAGAATAGTAGCCGAAAGGAGTCTCTTGATGCGAAAGCTGACAATCACATTCCTGCTTGCTGTACTCGTCGTCGCCGGTTGCGGCTCGAAGACGGCGCCGGCTCCAACCGCCCCGCCTCAGCCCAAGACCGAGGCGGCCGTTGCCAACACCAACCTTCCCAAGCTCTGGGATTTCTGGGCGACGTGGTGCCCGCCCTGCAAGCAGCTCACGCCGACCATTGAAGCCCTCGCAAAGGAATACGAGGGCAAGATTGAGATCACGTCCATTAACGTCGACGAGGACAAGGGCCTGTCGGAGAAATTCGATGTCCAGGCGATACCAACACTCGTCTTCCTCGACGCGTCGGGCAAGGAACTCTCACGCATCGTCGGCCTCGTACCGAGGGACACCATCGTGGGCCGCTTCAAGGCCCTCGGTTTCATCGAGTAGGATCGAACGAGTCTGAAGTCAGGGGCGGCGAACGCCGCCCCTTCGCTTTCTACCGGCCCCGCAGCACGGCGAGGAGCAGGTAGATACCGATGGCGGCTGCCGCAAGGAAGGCCGCAACGCCGATGGCGGGTACCAGGCTCTTGAGCGCAGTCGGTGCCGCCACCACGAGCAGCGAAGCGCCGATGATAATCGCCGCGAGCACGATGGCGGCGGCGAGCTGGTTATTGGAACGGCTGAGGTTCCGTGCTATCTGGCGCAGCTCTTCGTGGTCAATCTGGAGCTTTATCTCGCCTTTCTTCAGCCAGTCGCTGATCTGCCGCAGGTCGGCGGGCAGGTCTCGCGCCATCGACTCGAAGTCGGCCCCGTACCGACGCAGGTCCTTGACCCAACCGAGCGGGCCGAATCGACGCCGGGCAAGCCGTTCAAGGAACGGCTTCATCTCCTCGATGAAGTCGAACTCGGGGTCGATAATCAGGCCGAGCCCTTCGACCGTGGCGATGCCGCGCATCAGCAGGCTCAAGCCGGCGGGGACCATGAGGCGGTGGCGGCGGCTGACCGACAGGAGTTCCCGCATGACTCGGCCGAGCGACATGTCGCGCAGGCTCGCACCGTAGTACCGGTCAAGCAGGTCCTGGATGTCCGCCCGCAGGGCCAGTTCGTCGAGGCGCGCGGACTTCGAGCCGGCCTTCAGCACCAGCCGCGTCAGCCGGGCGCCGTCCTGCCGGTACGCGGCGATGAGCATGTCGACGAGCAGGTCGCGGGTTTCGTCGTCGATGCGGCTGAACATCCCATAGTCGATGATGCCGACCCGGCCGTCCGGGAAGACGACAATGTTGCCGGGGTGCGGGTCGGATTGGAAGAACCCGTGCTCAAAGACCATCTTCATGTACGCGCGAGTGCCCGAGCGCGCCAGCCCGCCGCGGTCGATGCCCGCCCGCTCGAGCCCGGCGGTGTCGGTCGCCTTCACGCCGGTGAAGAGCTCGAGCACGAGCAGCCGGCGCGTGGTGTAGTCCCAGTATATCTTCGGTATCACCACCGTCTTGTCGTCGGCGAAATTGCGGCGGCAGATGTCGGCGTTCTGGCCTTCGTGGATGAAGTCGAGCTCACGCCTCAGGCTGCGGTCGAGCTCGCTGACCAGGCGGACCGGGTCGTAGACCGCGAGGTCGGGCTGGTGCCGCTCGATGAACCGGGCGACCGACGCGAGAATGGCGAGGTCACCCTCCACGACATCGGCGATACGCGGCCGCTGGACCTTGACCGCCACCGCCTCGCCGGTTTTCAGCTTTGCCCGGTGCACCTGGGCGAGCGACGCGGCGGCGACCGGCTCGCGGTCGAACTCGGCGAAGATGTCATCGGGCAGCCGGCAGGTCTCGGTCGCAACGACGCGTTCGACCTCGGCGAAGGAAATTCGGGGGACGTTGTCCTGCAGCTTCGTCAGTGCTTTGACGTAGTCGAGCGGCAGCAGGTCGGGCCGGGTGGAAAGGAGCTGGCCGAGTTTGATGAAAGTCGGTCCCAGCTCTTCGAGCGCCTTGACCAGCCGCTCCGGCTCGCTGAGCGCGGCCACGTCCGGGCGCGCCTTGTGCCTGAGTCTCAGCGTGCCTTCAAGACCGAGCCGCGCCGCCAGCTCGGCGAGCCCGTAGCGCACCAGCACCGCGCCGATGTGCCGCGCGCGGGTGAGCTGGCGCCGGCCCTTCAACCAGCCAAACGGGTCGAAGCCCGACGCCGGCGCGGGCCGACGGCAGAGCTCGTCCGGGGTCTCAGGCAAAGCGTCTCCTCATCTCAATAGCTCGTGTCTGATGATAGCCGGCGCGCCCGGCAGAGTCAAACCGCAGACGTCCCAAAGGGACGAGTCCGGAGAGGCTGAACCAAAACTGGGAGCAGTCCCAAGGAGCGCTCGACGCGCGGGACAGTCCCCGTTTTCACCGAGAACGGAGAGGCGGCCTGAGGCCGCCTCTGTCCGATATTCCGAAGAGAGAGTCAGTGCCGCAGCAACCGCAGTCCCTGCACCGCTTGGAACCATGCCTGCAGCCGCAGGTCCTTCTGTTGTATCCGCAACTGCGTCACCTTGACCATCGCGAAGTAGCCCGCCTCAGTATGGCAGGCAGCAACCATGGCGCCAGGGACGCGGGCTGTGCTGCGCCACGCGCTGTCGCCGACCGGCGGGACCGGTTCCTGCTCATCGGCGAGTTCCGCGAAGCTCGTGACGTGCCAGCGTCCGGCCGGCACGCTGCCGCCGGAATCGGTCGGCGCGAGGTCGGGGCTGGCAAGATAGTAGGTCGGCCCGTTCGAGCTCGCCTTGAAGTCAGTCACGTAGAACTGGACCAAATCGACCCACGCAGTATCGCTCATATCGTACGTTGCGGCGACCCGGCCCGGCGCAGGCCAGCCGCAGCCCGGCTTATCCGACCCGCTCAACTCGCCAACCGTTGTCGTACCGGTGTGGACCGGTATCGTCGAGAGCGTATCCTCGGGCTCGAAGTAGATTCCGCCGAACTGGGCGAGCACGCGGTACTCGCCGGTCATGCCGGCCGGGTCGTGCCCGCAGGTCGTATCGCTGGTCTCGATCGCCACGACGGGCGACTGACCCACGGGTGTAAACACCACACGGTACAGGTTGGGCACGCCTTCGAGCGGCGGGCTCCAGGCAAGCCTCACGGTCGAGTCGGTCTCTGCCCATAGCGACAGGTTGCGTGCCGGCCCGCTCGGTATGCTGACAGCCGTGACCGACAATGGGTCCGACCAGTCGGAAAGCAGACCTGCGCTGTCGCGGGCCCGGGCCGCTGTCGCGTATGTGCCGGCGGTGTCAAACACATGGCTGACCGTTGCCGTCTCTCCGCTCGCGGCCCAGTTGCCCCAGTTGCTCACTGTCCCGCCCCAGTCCAACTGGAACTCCATAGGCAGACTCTGTGGGTGGACTGCCATCACCTTGTACAGGTACGCGACGCCCGTCGTGCAGCTGGCCGGCCCGACCGGCGTCATCGGTTTCTCCGGCGGTGACTGCTTGCCGCAAGCGGCAAGCAACACGAAAGGGAGTACGGAAAAGGCGAACTTTCGCATTCGACCTCCTGTTGGCTGCTGTGGTTCTACAGCGC
>CAZSUX010000232.1:0-4929 GCA_964610135.1 uncultured bacterium
TGCAACACCGTTGCCTGGTCGTACTTCGACAGCTACTACTACGGCGGGGTCATCGACGGCAGGATGTCGGACCCGGTCGAGAACCACATCGCCTGGCGCCGGCCTCCTGACGAGCCTGGACTGCTTGTCTCGGCCCAAGTGGATGCGTCCTGGGACAGCCCGGGGCGCAACCGCACTCCGGCGCTGCCCAACCTCAGCTTCGCCGACTACCTCTACTCGTCCGGCGAGTACCAGCAGGCGGCGGGCGAATACCTGAGAGTCAGGTTCGCGTCGGGTTCACCCGGCATCAGCGGCTACGCCGGACTCATGGCCGGCGAATCATACCTGCAGGCCGGCGTCCTCGCGGACGCACGTCACGCGTTCAGTGACCTCAGCCTGCCGCCGGTGCAGGATTTCAAACGCTATGGTATCGCCCGGAGCTACTTCGCCGAGGCGGACTACGTCGGAGCCCGAGCCACCCTGGACTCAGTCACTTCCGCCCGTCTCAACCGTCAGGCTCGGACACTGGTCGGCTGGACCTTCTTCCGACAGCACCGGTTTGCCGATGGTGCATCACCGCTGGGTGCCATTGGCGAAGAGACGGCTTGGGACACGATCCGAAACGCCGGGCGTCTCGGTCATGTCCCGCGCGAACTGGCTTCGATGGACGGACGCGACATCCGACGCCGCTCGCGACTGGCCAGCACACTGCTTTCAGCAATCCTGCCTGGCGCCGGCCAACTCTACTCGGGTCGAGCCGGTGACGGAGCCTACTCGTTTCTGACCGTTGCGGGCACGGGACTGGTGGCGTGGTGGTTCGCGGCCGAGCCTGCCGTGCGCGACCGCACCCGCGTCAAGGTCTCCATCTTCGGTGTTGTCACTGCCCTGTTCTACGCCGGCAACGTCTACGGCGCCAATGTGGCGGCCCGTGACTACAACCTGCTCCAGGAGCGCCGCTACGTCCAGCGTGCCGACTCGCTCTTCAGGCTCTTGTCGCTCGAGCCCGACTACCGCGTCCTGCTCGATTCAGTTCCCGGCGATACGACCCGGTCCGGCCCAGAATGACCTTCGTCCTGGTTCTGCTCTGCCAATCCGCAATCTGCAATCTGCAATCTGAAATGTCCCTGGGTGATTCCCTTCTCAAACACCGGTTCGCGGCCGAAGCCGCGCAGGAGTTCAGGCGCGCGCTATGGGAGAACTGGGGACAGTCCCTCGGAGCGCCTACGTCGGACGTGCCCGGGGCACCGTGGGAACGAGCAGCGTGGGACAGTTCCCGCTTTCCGGCCGGCCTGGCCCACTTCAAGCTCGGCCTGAGTCTCGCGGCCTCGGGCCAGTTACAGGCCGCGGCTCAGGAGTTGAGCGCCGCCGGACGCGTCAACCCCGACCTTGCCGAACCGTCCCAGACAGCCTTGGCCGGATTCTACGCGCAGCGCAGACGGTATGACCTGGCGGCTTTCGAGCTCTCCGACCTGCTGGTCTTCACGCGCGACTCCGTCCGCCGGGCCGAGCTCAATTCCGCAGTCGGCTGGCTCCACCTGCAGGAAGGTGACGTCACGTCGGCCGCGAACTGCTTCGACCTGGCCGGCCGGCCCGACGTCGCCGGCGACCTTCGCCTCGCCAAAGTGGCGACCGGCCGCAGCCCGACCCTGGCCGCCGTGTTGTCCTCGTTCGTCCCAGGCTCAGGTGAAATCTACGCCGGGCGGACCGGACCCGGGCTGCTCGCCTTCGCTATCACCGCCGGCTCCCTGGCCTGGGCCGTTGTCGCCGCCAGGGGCGACGACTGGGTCAGCGCATCAGTCATCGTGTCTACTCTGTTCTGGCGGTTCTACAATGGGTCGCGGGCAAATGCGGTTGCATTTGCAGACGAACACAACGCGGCCTCGCGGCGGCGGCACATCGCCGCGCTTTCCGCTCAACTGGCGGAGCCTAATTGGTTCAGTGAAACCGAGAGCCTACTTGGCTACAGGCTGAGGCCGGACACGGCAACGACCGATTCCGTGGCCGGCCCCGAGTAGGACCTAGCTCTCGAACAGAATCTGAGACAAATCCCGGGCCAGTTCGTCGCGCAGCCCCGACAGAGCCACGTCAAGCGAGAAGTTCATCTCCACTTTGCCGGTTTGAACCAGCACTCCCCCGCGCATCGGCGCGGGCTCGCCCAGCTTGGTGCCGATGCGCGCACCGAACGCGCGCGTGTCAGCTTCGGACAACGACGCAACTGATTCCGGCCGGGCGTTCCTCTTCACGACGCCGATCACGAAATCGGCGTAGCCGTGGTCGGCAAGGACCTTCTCCTCCGCCCGCTTGACGGCACGGTCCAGTACCAGCCAGCGCGCGGCAAGCAGGGCGTTGCGCTTCTCCATCCGGGCGCGGGTCCGGGCGCGTTCGAGGACCGCTTCACACTCCCGCTTCGACCGCTCCGCGCTGTCCGACTCGATGGCGGCGACTTCGGCCGCTGAGCGCTTCTGCGTCTCCGCGACCGCCTTGTCGCGTTCGGCCACGATGGCGGCGACCCGCGCCTTGCCGTCGGCCAGTATCTTCTCGACCAGTTCGTTGGTTCCCATGCCTATAGCCCGGTTCCTGGTTCCATGTTCCTGGCTCCTGGTACTAAGAACTGAGAACTACACACCTACCTTGACGCCCATCTGGAGGAAGATGGTGGCGAGCAGTCCGAGCACGGCGTAGGTCTCAACCAGGGCGCCGAAGATAACGCCCTTCGTACCTTCCGACGCGCGCTTGGCGACCAGCTCGGCGCCGGCGGCGCAGACCCTGCCCTGCCACATCGCGGTAGCGAGCCCGGCGATGCCGACCGGCAGGCAGGCGAGGAACATCTGGACGCCCTGCCAGAACGTAATCGGCACCAGCTGTCCCAGTACGCCCAGCTTCATCATCGCCAGAAACGCACCGAGGAACCCGTAGAACCCCTGGGTGCCGGGAAGCGCCACCAGGATGAACAGGCTGCCGAACTTCTTCGGGTCCTCTGCCAGCACCCCGGACGCGACCGTCGCCACCAGCCGGATACCGATCGCCGAACCGATACCGGCCAGCACGGCCGCAGCCACGCATCCGAGCAGGGCAATCGTCAAACCAAACGGGTCAACCACTATGCCTCCTTATCACTTCGCTTCAACGGGGACTATCCTCAAAGCCTACCTGCATCACTTCACGCTCACAAATTGATTGGCCTCGCGGAACGGCGTGAAACGTTCTCCGCCACCGGAATAGAACCTCGGGAAGAACTCGACGTACTGCAGCCGGAGTGAATGGACGAATGCTCCGAGCACATTGACCGCGATGTTGTAGGTGTGGCCCACCACCAGCACGATGATCGCGCCGATGATGCCGACCACCGGGACCGGCAGCAGCATCCAGGCAATCACGTTGATGGCGACCGCGACCCCGCCGGTACACATGCCGAGCGCCATCAACCGGATGTACGACAGCACCACACCGATGTAGCTGGTTGCCCCGTACAGGGCATACCCGCCCCACAGGAACTTGGCCATCACGTTCGCGTTCGACGGCGACATCAAGAAGAAGAGCACCCCGGCAACGCTCGGGATCCAGGCCGGCAGCACGTGCACGAAGTAGAGAACCAGCGTCACCGCGGCTGCGACTCCGAACCCGAGCGGCAGCGGCTTGAACCTGCGCGCGCGGAACGTACTCACTGCTGCATGCCCGAACATGCCCAGGTACACGGCCCAGAATGCCCACTTGGCCAGACCGAACCCGGCCGGCAGCCACCCCAGCTTCCCGCCGATGAAAAGCAGGAATGCCGAGAACAGCGCGAACCACAATGTCTGGCTGAGCGCAGTCTGCCGGCTGCGCTGCGTGAACACGACGATGGCCGCGACCGACGCGAAAATCAGAACCATCAGTGCCGCGCTGCCCCATACCGGCAGGGACTTTGCCAGCACTACCCGGGCAGTGAGGGCATTCAGAACCACGAACCACGGCAACTGCCCGAGCAGCGCGTCGCCGTAGTTGCGCACGCGCAGGCAGTCTGCAATCTCGAACGCGATGCCGACAATCAACTGCAGGTAGCCGAGCCCGATTGACAGGATGAAGAACTTCATCGGGTCCTTGACCGGGTCAAACCACATCAGCCGGTTCTTGAACACCTGGAGCGCTCCGACTCCCAGCCGGTCCGGGATGTCGCCGAACCAGCCGCCGAGGAGCGCGCCGGCCGGAATCGTGATAATCGCCCCAATCAGGATGATACCGAGCAGCTTGTTGTCCATACCCATCTTCCGCATCAAGATGTAGACAAGAACCGCCAGGACGATTCCGTAACCGGCATCGGTAAGGCACAGGGCAAAGAAGACGCCGAAGAACGGGGCGATGAGCCAGGTCGGGTCTAGTTCCGTGGGCAACGGCATACTGAACAGCTCGAGCACCATCTCGAACGGCCGGAACACCGGCCGGTTGACCAGTGCCACCGGCTGCTCCTCGCCCTCCGCTGGCTGAACCTCGGTGATTGCCGCGGCCCCGCTCTCGGTGACCAGCTTGTTCAACTTCCCCATATCCCGCGTGCGCACCCAGCCGTGAATCAGCGCCACCGACTCGGTCTTGTCCAGCGCCGCGGCCGTCGCCTTCCGCGCCTCCTCGTTGCTGAGTGCATCCGCCGCCACCTTGAGTTCGGGCAGAGCTGAGCCCAGTTGCACGACTTCGGCGCCTATTGCCTGCAGGCGCTCTCTGGCTGCAGCAGCATCCCGGGCAAGACCGGCCAGCACGTCCTGCGGCTTGCCTTTCACGTTTCTCAGGTCCACGACCTCGAAGTGAAACTCGCTTAGGGTCCGGCTGATCTGGTCGGCTGACTCCGGCACGGCCGCTACGAGCACAAAAACCTCGTCGTCTGCCTTGCCCACGGCCTCAATCGCTCCCGGCCCATCCTGCAGGGCCGCCTGGGCGGCATGGAAATCCTCATCGTCCGGGAAACGACCGAACCACACG
>CAZSUX010000233.1:0-4915 GCA_964610135.1 uncultured bacterium
ACATAGCAACCGTCAACCCCCTGTCAATCCAGACGACACCGGCGCTGCGGGCCGGGTACTACGCTGCCTACCATGTCTATCCCTACTACCCGGACTTCGTCTTTCTCGATTCGGCCTACCGGAGTTCCCGCAATTCCCGCGGCGAACCGGACAACTACGCCGGGTATCTGAGCGACCTGAAGGGGCATCACGCCGGCCTGCCGCTACTGGTCGCCGAGTTCGGAGTGCCATCGTCACGCGGCAACGCCCATCACAACTGGCTGGGAATGGACCACGGCGGGCACAACGAGAGTGAGCAGGCCCGGCTCGATCTCAGGATGCTCTCCGCCATCCACGACCAGGGCTGCGCCGGCGGCGTAGTCTTCGCCTGGCTCGACGAGTGGTTCAAGCGCAACTGGCTGGTTGACGAGTTCGCGGTTCCAGCTGACCGGATGCGGCTCTGGCATAACGTCCAGAATCCCGAGCAGTGCTTCGGGCTCGTCAAGTTCGGCCGCGAGCTTGTGGCCGTCGACGGCGAGACCGGTGACTGGTCGGGACAGCCGGTTGCGCGCGGAGGCGATGATGTCCGCGCGCTTTGGGTCGCGGCGGACGAGGAGTACCTCTACGTCCGGCTTGACCTGGCGCGTCCCCCGGACTGGGCAAGGCAGCGTGTGGGGCTCGCCATCGACACCTACGACCCGCGCCTCGGGGACAAGCGGCTCGGCCCGCTCGGGCTGGAATGCGCCAACGGCACCGAGTTCCTCGTCCTGCTCAACGACACGGCTGATGCCCAGGTCCTCGTTGACAGCTTCTACTCGGCATTGCTTGATCCCAGGCAGCCGGACCGGCCGCGGCTCCGCCTGGTCGCGAACAGCGACGGCGTGTTCGTTTCAGAACGCCTCATCAGCAACTACCCGAGGACCACGACCAGCGGCGAGAGCGTGCCCGTCCATGTCACTGACTACGGCCGGCTCCGCTACGGCCGTTCGGCCGACAACACTCTGGCTGACTGGTATGCAGAAGATGGCGTCTTCGAGATACGTCTGCCCTGGGCACTGCTGAACGTCTCGGACCCGTCCTCATTCCAGGTGCTGCAGTACGACACGCTCGCGCATGTCCTCCGGTCGGCAACGACCACGGGCTTCGCGTTCTCGGCATTTGTCGCGGACGACGGCAAACAGGGCCCGGATGGGCTGGTCGCCGCGCTGCCCGCTCTCAGGGGCGGCGTGCTGCAGTTCACCCGTCGCTGGCGCTGGCCGGGCTGGGAGGAACCGAAGTACACCGAACGTCTGAAACAGAGCTACGGGCTGATTGCTGCGGGCCTGCCCGGAGTCCTCGCCGACTCCGCTGTCCGCGTCGCCACCCTGGCGCGCCTCGCGCGCAGGCGGGTTCAGAACGTAGCCGCCCGACTTGCCCCATTCCAGTGGAACCGCCCGAGCGCTGTTTCGATTGCCTTTGACGACGGCTCGCACGACCAGTTCGACCGCGCCGCCCCGCTCCTCAACCGCTACGGGTTCAAGGTCGACTTCGGTCTGGTCGCTGCCTGGACCGGCGCCGAGCCGGGCTGGCACGCGGAACCGGACGGCACGTCATTTCTCCGCATCGGCGTCCCCGAGGCGAAGCAACTGCTTGCGCAGGGCCATCGGGTGGCCTCGCACGGCATGTCCCACGACCTTCCGGAGACCAGGCCCGACCAGTTGGCCGAGGACGTGACCGCAGCCAAAGCCCTGCTCGAGCAGAAACTCGGGGCGCCGGTGAACGTATTCCACTACCCCTACAGCGCAGTTCGGGCTGATGTCGTCGAAGCGGTACGCCGGGCCGGGTTCTGGTTTGCGAGGACTGCCGGCGAGCGCTACAACGCCCCGGCCGGCTTCGACCGCTACCGGCTCAACAGCTTTGCGATGTACAGCGAGACGCTCCCGAACCTGCGTCAGTTCGCGCGCACGGTCAGCGGCGGCCGTGGCCGGTGGACAATCCTTCTCTACCACCATGTGCTTGATCCGGACTCGCGGGAGATGCAGACGATGGCAAGGCACAACGTCGAGCATACCTACTCGGTCACGCCCTTGACGTTCGGGCGACAGGTCCGGCTCGCGCGCAACACCGGTGCCTGGGTCGCGCCGCTTGAAGACGTCGGCCGTTACCTCTTGCAGTATCGGCAGGCAAAACTGAGCCTGCGTGAATCCGACCGTTCCGCAGTGTTCACGATTGACGGCGTCCGAGCAGATGGGCTACCACCGGTGCCGATGACCGTCGTCACGGAGGTCCCGTGGCGATGGGTCACGGTTTCAGGCTCAGAGGCCGACGGCACCTACTCGCCATACGACGGCACACTGATGGTCCCGGTCCTGCCCGGCGATGAAGTCACCGTCAGCCGAGTCGCACAGCCCGGCGCCGACTAGCGCTGGCTGTCTCCCGCGGCGACTACATCGTCCAGGCCGAACCAAGACTGCGGCGCTTCACGGGCTCGGCTAATCTACAATCTGGAATGGGTCGGCTGTCTGAAATCAGGAGTCCGCTACTGCGAACCAGGAACCAGGAACTGATGACTCGCGCCGTTGGCGCGATGGCAGGGGAGACGCCCGCGCGGCACGAATCCCGCCTGTTGACAAACGGGCGGAAAAGACCGAGAATTACATGTCCCCGATGGACCGGGGACCACTGATGCGCCTCATCGCGGGTGCGGGCTTCGCCTCCTTCCATTCCCGCACCCGCACTTCTATGCCAGCGTGCTCGCAGTCCAATCTACAACCCCGAATCTGAAACGGGTAGGTTCATTATAGTGAACCGCGTGACATGGGCAGGAGACGGGATGTCAGGAGTGCAGAGCCCGCTACTGACAACCGACGCCGAGTCGCCCCGACGCTGATGGAGGGGTCTCTTCGGTGCAACTGCTCACTCGCTGCCTCCGGCAGCGCGATGTCCCGAAGCTTCCCGTAATAGGTGACTGTCCCTAGTTCACCCGAAGGGTTCATGTTCGAGTTGACACTCGACGAGAAGGACGAACTGGTCGCAAAATGCGACCGGTTCAGGGCGCTCAGGCATTCGTCAAGTCGCCCGTATGCCTTCACGGAGCACGGGACTGTAATGCTCGCAAGCGTCCTGCGGTCCAAGCGAGCGGTCGATGTCAGCGTCTTCGTGGTGAGGGCGTTCATCCGAATGCGTCGCATGCTGGCCGACCAGCGACAGCTCGCCATCAAACTCGCCGAACTCGAGCGCAAGCTGGCCACGCACGACCGGAGCTTCCAGGTGGTCTTTGCCACTATCAAACAGCTCATGCAGCCGCCCGAGCCCAAGAAGAAGCGCATCGGGTTCGTCACCGACGACGACAAGCCCGGCCGGACCGGCTCGGGTTCGGACTTCATCGCCCGAGACCGTCCACGCCGCAGAACTCGCCGCTAACTCGTCCGTCAATCCACAATCGACAATCGTCACTCGGAAATGGGATAACCGCCAAGCTCGCCAAGTCCGCCAAGGTTCCGAGTTCCGTACTTCCGACTTCACTATTCTGACATCTGACTTCTGACCTCGGTCTCCCGTCAGTCCACTTCCCACTCGACCCCTTGAATTCTTTCCTGATAGCCGATAGACCTCGACTAGTGCGGCACGCGCAGGTATACTCCAGCAGTGAAGTCCACGCAGTACTTCATGCACGTTCGACGTCGCCCGGACCGGATTGAGATCAAGGACGAGTGGATAGAACGTGTCATTGCCAAGCCCGAAGCGGAGTCGCTGCAGGCAGACGGCCGGATCCGGCTCTGGGCCAGGGTCCCGCAAGCGGGCGGGAAGTACCTGCGTGTAATTCTCCTTGAGGACAGAGAAACCGTCCATAACGCGTTCTTCGACCGGAGATACCGGGAGACGAAATGAAGGTAAAGTACTTTCAGGACACCGACACCCTGCTGGTTGACTTCAGTGACAGAAAGATCGTTGAGACACGCGACCTGAACGAGAACGTTCTGATCGAACTCGACGATGCCGGCCGCGTGGTCAGCATGACGATTGAGCACGCCAGGCAGCAGACCGACGTCGCCGAGTTCTCGTACCAACTTGCCGGCACCGAGCAAGAACCCGACGCGCTGGCCGTCCGCGACCGCAAGCAGGACTGAAGACTGAGGAATGAGGAGTGAGGACTGAAGACCGAAGACTGAAGACTGAGGAATGAGGAGTGAGGACAGAGGAGTAGGGAAGGAGGACTGGAGAGTGAGGAATGAGGACGAGGGAGCGAGGAACAAGGAACGGGGATGAAGGAGAGGACGAAGGAGTTTGCGTTGAGGGTCGTCCGGCTCTACGCGTCGCTGCCCAAGTCCGTCATCGCCCAGACGTTGGGCAAGCAGGTGCTACGCTCCGGCACCTCGGTGGGCGCGCACTACCGCGAAGCAGTCCGTAGCCGGTCAGACGCTGAGTACATCAGCAAGGTCGAGGGCGCGTTGCAGGAACTTGAGGAGACCGGCTACTGGCTTGAGCTACTGGCGGACGCAGGCGTCTGTCAGTCCGGCTCGGTGGCCGCGTTGCGTGCCGAGGCCGACGAACTCACGGCCATGCTCGTCGCGTGTGCCAAGAAAGCAAAGGCGAAGAAAGGATTGAGGAACGAGGAATGAAGAGTGAGGAACTAGGACCGAGGTGCGAAATCCGCTTCTTCTTCCATCTTCATTCCTCAGTCCTCCATCCTCAGTCTTCCCTCCTCCATCCTCCCTCCTCAATCTCCCCTCCTCCCTCCTCCTTCCTCCATCCTCAGTCTTCCCTCCTCCATCCTCCTTCCTCCATCTTCGCTCCTCCCTCCTCTCCTTGACCTCCCCTTCCTCTTCCGCTACTATCCGCCCATGTCAGACCCTGAGTCTGGCCTGCTTGTGATGGAGGAGCGAAAGATGGGAAGCGTCGCGCTCCTTTCCGTCACTCGGCAGATTTCGCTTGACGGCTGTCCGGCGTTCTCTAG
>CAZSUX010000234.1:0-4900 GCA_964610135.1 uncultured bacterium
GACCGGCGAGCGCATGCTACTGGACGAGGCGTTCGAGCTGGCAGAAACGGTTTTAGCCCACATGAAGCGATGCCGCCGCGTGCGCCGGTTGGCGTATGGCGGGTCTTTGCGACGCGGCAGGGAGACGGTCGGCGACATCGACATTCTTGCCACGGGCGCCGCCGCGGACGAGATCATCAGTCACTTCACCGCGCACCCACGAGTACAGACTGTGCTCGCAGCCGGCGGCACCAAGGCATCCGCCCGGCTTGAGAGCCGCGGCAAGACGAGGCAGGTTGACCTGCGGGTTCTGACCGAGCCGGAATACGGAGCTGCCCTGCAGTATTTCACCGGTTCGAAGGAGCACAACGTTGCGCTCCGAGCCCTGGCCCAGAAGCAGGGACTGAAGCTATCCGAGTACGGGCTGTTCTGCGGCGAGAAGCGAGTCGCGGGCCGCTCCGAACCGGAGGTTTACGCCGCACTTGGTCTCCCCTACATCGAACCCGAGCTGCGCGAGAACCGCGGCGAGCTGGAAGCCGCAAGCGAGGGTCGTCTACCCTCGCTTGTCAGTCAGAAGGAGATCAAAGGCGACCTGCACATTCACACCTCGGCATCGGACGGCTCGGCCGATTTCGATGAGATGGTCGAAGCCTGTAGGAAACTGGGCTACACCCACGTTGCCCTGACCGACCATTCGATGTCGGCCGGATATGCCGGCGGGCTGAACGAAGACGAATTGCTGCGGCATTGTGACCGTGTGGACCGGTTCAACTCGAATTCTCACGGCTTCAGAGTTCTCAAGTCCTCCGAGGTCGATATCAGAACTGATGGTTCAATGGACTATTCGAACAAGGTACTGGAGCGGCTGGACCTCGTCATCGCGTCTATCCACCAGGGGTTCAAGAAGGACGCAACCAAGAGGATGTGCGCGGCGCTCTCGCACCCGCTCGTACATCTGATAGCACACCCCACCGGCAGAATCATCGGCCGCCGGGAAGGCTACGATATCGACCTTGAGCAGGTGATAGAATGTGCGGCAAAGCACCGTAAGATGCTGGAAATAAACGCTTTCTACGGGAGGCTCGACTTGAATGACGTCTGGGCGCGACGGGCGATGCAGGCCGGAATCAAGCTCGCCATCAACACCGATGCCCACGCTCCCATCGATTTGGACTGGATGCGCTACGGGGTCATGGTGGCGCGCCGGGCCTGGTTGAAGAAGGATGATGTCGTCAACTGCCTGAGCTATTCGAGGCTAATCAAACTGCTCAGCTCAATCCGGGCAGGCAGCGCCCGGTAGCTAGTTCCCGGACGCCTGCAACAGCCAGCGACAACCGGTCAGGACTTCCGACGCAGGGCCGTTGCCGTGCTCGCCGGGCGTAGTGACAAGTTCGGTCGGGACGCCGTTCTCATTGAACAGCTGGTACATCTTCTCGTTATCTGCGCGGTTCCAGTCCTGCTTCCGTGTTACAAGATAGATGGCGTGTCCTTGCAGCTCCTCCCAGACCGCGAGCGGCACTGCCGCCGCGTGGGGACAGACTGCCACTACGCCCCGCACCAGGTCAGGGTGCAGGAACAGCTCAACCAGCGCCTGGACGCCCTGCCCTGAGAAACCGAACAGGAACAACCGGCTCGAATCAACCGGGTACCGTGCCAGCAACTTATGGATCGTGCGGACGACGTCGACGTCATTCGAATCCGTGCTCCGGTGATTACGTGTCGCATGGCATGTGGCTGCTATCCAGCCGAGTGAATCGGCGACCAGCCGGAAGGTATCGAGGTCTTTGGGCACGGCTCCATCACAGTGAAGCATCAGCAGCGCCGGAACGCGCCCGCCGGCCTCCGCAATCCGCGGCGGCACGTAGAAGCAGTCCGAGTCTGCGTCGCAGACGATGCCCTTGGGCAGGCTGGCCGCAAATGCGGTGCAGGCAAGAGCACCAAGCAGCAGTATTCTACCTGTCCACATTGAGCACAAGAACTAGCGCCACCGTGCCGAACACAATGTTGGGCAGCCAGGCGGCCAGGGCGGTGCTGATGACGTGTGACGTGCCGAAGGCCCGGCTGGTCTGAATCGCTCCCCAGTACAGGAACGAAAGCAACAACCCAAGGCCAAGCCCGAACATCACGCCGCCGCGCCTCAGTCGTACCGACAGCGGCAGCCCGAGCAGCACCACCACGAGCCCGATAAGGGAATAGGAGAACCGATAGTAGTATTCGACCTCTTCCCGGGCCACGTTCTCTCCAGCTCGCTTCATGCGACCGATGAAATCCCGCAGGGCGCGCGTCGATGTCTCCTCGACCGGCCGCGAAGTGCTGGCGAAGTCGACCGGTGTTGCTCGAATCATATCGAGTTTCAGGCTGTCATCGTGCTCAAGCGCTTCGTTGCCGAGGCCATCGAACGTCCGCACGTCAACGTTCCGCCCGTACCATGCCCGGTCGCGCCACACCGCCTCGCCTACATCAAGGCGTCGCTTCACCCTCCGGTCGGGGTCGAGCTCGCTGACGCTGAAGTTCTTCATCACACCGTCGGACGACAGCTCCCGGATGTAGTAGACCCGTCCCTCCTCGCCGACGAAGTACAGGTTCTGTCGCTTCTGTATCTGGTTGGACTGGCGTCGCTCGATCCTCTGCCGGCGCAGGTCGGTAAGCCGGGCATTGAAAGGTATGGTGACGAGTTCGTTAGCCGCAAGGTAGACCACTACCGAGGCCAGGCCAAAGCCGATGGCCGGTGCGAACAGCCGTAGTATCGAGATACCCGCGCTCTCCAGCGCGTGCAGTTCCCGGTTGCGTGTCATCTGGCCGTAGACCATGAACACCGCCAGCACCATGCTCACCGGGTAGAGCAGGCTGATCGCGGACGGCAGGCTGTAGAAATAGTAGAGCAGGACTATCCCCAGGCCGGTTTTGCGGGCGGTGAAGTAGCTCAGCTCCTCGAACAGGTCAATCAGCAGGTAGATGACTACCACGCTCCCCACCGCGATGAGAGCGAACTTCACCAGTTCCTTGAGCAGGTGCCGGTCGATGATCTTCATGACCTGAAGCCCAGCAGCCGGACAAGCGACTTCTCGTAGAACGCACGCAGGAACAACTCGGCAACCGGCAGCACGAGGATGATGTTCGGCAGCCACATGCCGACGAAAGGCGACAGCCTGCCCGATTCGGCCATGTTCTCTCCGGCCAGCAAGAGGACGTAGTAGAGGGCGAAGAAGATGAGCCCGACGATGAAGCCGGTTCCCACTCCCCCGCGTCGCAGCAGCAGGCCGACCGGCGCGCCGAAGAGCACGAAGAAGAAGGCCGAGAAAGCGAGTGAGAGCCGCTTCTGCAGTTCCACCTGGTAGCGCGCGACCTCCAGGCTCTTGTACTTGACACGGGACTTCAGCTCGTCGTACTTCAGCTTGTCCGGCTCGCTGGCCTTGGCCTTCTCTCCGGCCGCATCCGCCTTGGCTTTCAACTCCACGACATCCCGGTCGAGTCGTTTCATCGTAGACGTGAGCTGCGGGAGCAGCATCTCCTCGTTGCCGCGGTACTCCCGATCCCGCCGGACCAAGTTATCGTCCATCGCGACGTTGATGACGTGTCGTTTGAACAGCAGCCGCCGGTAGGTGCCGGCATCGACCAGTTCGTGCATCTCGCCGTCGAACAGGGTCATGACCATGTAGGCATCATCGGGCGTGTACGCGATATCGCCCCGTGGGGCGGTTACGAATCCGGGCGTACCTTTGCGTGTACCGGTTTCGAATAGCGCGACGTTGTGCACGGTCGAGCGCCGTTCGTCCATCGAGCCGATGTAGATCATGTACCCCGGGAAATCGTCCATGAACTCGCCTTCACGGACCCGCATCGCCGGTCGCTTCCGGGCCACGTCGGTCAGCAGGTTTCTCACCTGATGCTGGGCCTCGGGCACGATGTAGCCGTTGAAACCGACCATCGCCGCCATCAACAGCAGGCAGGCAAACGCAATCGGCATGAACAACCGTATCGCTTTGATCCCGGCCGCACGGATGACACGGATCTCATTGTCCTGCGCCATCCGGCCGAACGAAATCACCCCGGCAATCAGGCTGCCCAGCGGCGCGCACATTGAGACCACGAACGGCAGGGACAGGAGCGCGACCTCCGATACCACCCCGACCGCTACGCCCTTGCGCACAAGCATGTCGGCAAGCAGGAAGAGCCGGTCCATCAGCAGCACGAATGTCAGAACGAGGATGGCCAGGAAGAACGGCGGTACGAATTGTCTCAGCGCATAGCGCTGAAGTATCTTCACCGGCTGATGATAGCGTCGGGTCGTTTCAAAGTCAAAACCGTGCCTGGTCAGGCCCGCAACAAGTGACGAGCGCGTCATCAAAGACGCGCCCGCGCAATCGAAAGGTACGGGACTAGGCTTCGGCCTTGGCCGCTGCCCTGGTTGCCGCCTCTGTGGCGAGTGCTTCCCTCGCCATGGTCACGATGCCGGCAAAGTCCTCGGGCTGGTGGATCGCCATCTCGGACAGGACGAACCGGTCCATGACGATCCCGGAAAGGTTGAGGCCATGGATGAACTTCGAATAACTCATCTCGAGCGGCTTGAGCGCGGCGCCCAGCCGGATGATCGCCAGCGAGCGGAACGTGCGCTTCTTGCGCCGGCGTTCCTTGTACGCGGAGGTACCGGCGTGGATGACTGCCTGGCGCGCGGTTGTGTACAGCCTCGATCTTCCGCCCCAGTAGCCCTTGGCGTCATTCAGCCACTTCTTGCGGCGCTGCTTCGTATATGGGCCGTTCTTCACTCTCGGCATCTGGTCTCCTTACTTGTAGGGAACGAGCTCTCTCATCCGTTCGCCGAGCCTGCCCTCGCACACAGCCTGGACGTGCAAGCCGCGCTTTCTCCGCTTGCTCTTCGATGCGTTGTTGTGGCTCACGCCGCAGCCGCGGTGGATGAACT
>CAZSUX010000235.1:0-4892 GCA_964610135.1 uncultured bacterium
GTACAAGACGACTCCATTCCCGACGGTCTGAGCAAGCCCGAACGGGACACTGGCCGGTCGCACGGCCGAGGGTAAGAATGGGAAGCTCAGACTCGGATGCAAATACGTGTCAGCAAGATGACGAATAGAAGCTTGAGACGAATATCAGACGGGAACAGACCGAACGGACTTGGGAGGACTACCGAACTTCGAACTTGACAAAGGGCTCTTCATAGAAGTGTCCCTCTTTTCCTCCACGACGAGACCGCTAGTCTGCTTGTGAGAATGGGTGAGCCAGCCGCAGACCTTCTCGAGAGAGCGATTCCCAATAGCGAAGGCAAAGTCCGCAAGAGAATGGAAAGAATCGTGGCAGACATCCGGCGCAACGTGCCAAGAAAAGCAGATTAACCGAGGGGCAGAATGAATGTCATCATGCGAGACGTAGAGTCACAATCCTCGTGCCCCTGTCGCAGTTACCCCAAAGGGAGACGGTGAGACTCTTGGGGGACGCGGGGGCCGGCGAGGGATACCTCCCATATTTATGAGCGATGTCAAGGCGCGACATGACAAGATGGTTGGGCTGGTCGAAACGATGCTGAAGCTACACAATGACTTGCCCAAGGCCAATACGCCGCACGAGCAGGAATTCATCCAGCGCCAGATTGCCGCGACCGGCCCGTACGTGCAGGCACGCAAGCGGCGCGAGACTGTGGACAGGGAAACGAAGGTTGCGCCACTGACGCACGAGGCTGGAAGGAGCAAAGATGCCGAGGAAGTATGAACGCCCGCCATTCCTACCGAGCCAAGTAACGCAGGAGATGTACGAACGGTGGCTCCGCCGCAAGGCGCAAGCGCATGTCAAGCGAGACCGTCAGCGTGGCAACAAGACGGCCGGAGGCGAAGCGTACCGAGTCGAAATCCACCGTGCCGTGTTGGAAAGTGATGGCCTTGATGCATATACAGGCGAGAAGCTGGATTGGGAACTCATCAGCCATTGGGACAACGACCTATCACAAGAGAAGGGACATCTCTACAAGCACGGATTCGCGCTGCTTCCGACCGTTGACCATGTTGGCGATGGAACAGGCCCCGCTCAGTTTCAGATATGCGGTTGGCGGACCAACGACGCAAAGAACGACCTCGCCCTGCCCGATTTCCTTATACTGTGCCAAGCTGTACTTGAGCACCACGGCTACGGCGTCGCCAAAGGGCGTCGGTGACGCTGCGCAATCTCCGGTCCAGCGCGGCATGACAAGATGGTCGAACTGGTGACGCGGATGATGGAATTGAAGAAGCAGCAGGCCCGCGCCCCGAAGAAGCAAAGCCCCAGCGCGAAGCAACTCCTCGACCAGAAGCTCGCCATCACCGACCACCAAATCGACGCGCTAGTGTATGAGTTGTACGGGCTGACGGAAGAGGAAATCAGGATCGTGGAAGGAGCATGAACGATGGCAGGGAAGAGCCCCGCACGGCCTCATTCGTCCGTTGACGGATCCAATGCCAAGCCTACCGCCGGTGACGTTGCCATTGCGGTCACCAAGGGCATGCTGGGGGCAGTGCCGTATGTTGGCAGTATCGCGGCGGAAATGGTGTCGCTGTTCGTAACCACGCCTCTGGATAAACGCAGGTCGGAGTGGATAATGTCCCTCGCGAGCAGCTTGGATGGCCTACGGCGGGGCGAGGGAATTGACTGGGAAGCACTCGCTGGCAACGAGTCGTTCATCTCGACGGTATTCCACGCGACGCAGGTCGCCGTGCGCACCCACCAGAAGGAAAAGCTGGAAGCGCTGCGAAACGCTGTCCTTAACGCCGCCCGGCCCGGAGCGCCCGACGACGACCTCCAGCTGATGTTCCTCGACTTCGTGGACACCTTCACGCCTTGGCATCTGCGGATGACGAAGTACTTGGATGACCCCGCGTCGTGGTGCAAACAGTACGGTGTGAACTACGGGCAATTCATGGCGGGCGGCATATCGTCCGTCCTTGAACTCGCGTTCCCGGAGTTGAAAGGACGCCGCGACTTCTACGACCAGTTGGCTAGGGATCTCCACACCAGGGGACTGATCAGCACCGAAGGCCTGCACACAACGATGACAGCGGATGGCATGGTTGCGTCCCGCACGACAGAGATGGGCAAGAGGTTCTTGAGGTTTGTATCCGAGCCAACTGCGGCTATGGAGCCGAGACAGCGGTAGATGCTGAAGCTGCACAAGGACTTGCCCGAGGCCAAGACGCCGCACGAGCGCGGCTGTGGAAAGCCGGGCGCGGAGACGCTCCGTACGCGACCAGCTCAGCGTCGCCGCGAATGCGTCCACCTCGGCAACGAAGGCGTCTACAAGTGGATGTGACTTCCATTCGGATGACCGACCGCGCAACACTCCTGCTGGTCGCTGTGTGGATACTATCGGGAGAGCTGCTTGCGCAGGATCAGCGGTGGGTCTATACGTATGACGGCGGCGCAGGCGACAAGCTGAACTGCATAGTCTGTGATGCTGCCAACAACACGTACGGCGCCGGAGGTAGCTACAGCCACTATGATGACTTCCTCGTGGTCAGCACAACATCCGAAGGGGCAGAGAGGTGGACCTACCGCTACAACGGTTCCGCGGACCTCTGGGATGATGCCTATGCGATTGCCAGCGATGGAGGCAGCCGGGTCTACGCCGCCGGTACGAGCAGCGGTAGTGGCACCGCGGAGGATTTCACGGTGGTTGCTCTCGACACAGCCGGAACCGAACAATGGGTATACCGGTACAACGGCCGCGTAAACAGCTTCGACGTTGCGTACTGCGTCACCTGCGGCGAGGACGGGAACGTGTACGCGGCAGGCGTCTGCGACTCGAACAGCCAGCTCGTGGTCATCAGCCTTACTCCCGGTGGAACACGGCGTTGGTTGTACAAGTACGACGGACCGGGCAGTATCAGCAACTGCTGCCGTGCAATCGTATGCGGGCGTGACGGGAACGTCTACCTCGCAGGCTTTGGCGTGGGCAGCGGCACTTGGGAGGATTTCACTGTAATCAGCCTGACCGCTGCCGGGCAGGAACGATGGGTTTACACCAGAAACGGCTCGGCTAACTGGAGCCGGGATGAAGCACGGTCGATTGCGTGTGACTCTGCAGGCAACGTGTATGCGGCGGGCTGGTGCGAAGACAGCATCTCCGGTGAAGATATCGTGGTCGTGAGTCTGGACAGCGCCGGTCACGAACGTTGGGCGTATCAGCTCGTCGGCCCAGCCGGGAAGGACGACGAAGCGCTATCCCTCGCCTTGGGCGCGGGAGGCACAACGTATGCGGCCGGCTATGCGGGTGATACAGGTGGGTACACCGTATTCGTGACCGTCGCTCTGGACGACTCGGGACAGCAGAAGTGGGTCTATCGCCACGACCGTGGCCCGTACAACAGTGAGAAGGCCAGCTGCGTTGCGGCGGGTACAACCGGTGACATCTACGTTTCTGGCTTCACCTGTCCAACCGGGTGGGATGACGATTTCACGGTCGTCAGCCTGTCGGGCAGCGGCGACCTCCGTTGGGCGTACCACTACGACGGTCCGGCGAGTCCCGACGACCGGGCGAACTGGGTGACCGTGGGGAATGATGGCTTCGTGTACGCCACCGGCATGAGCCCGGTGACGGAAGGCGACGGCGAGGTTGCCAGCGTGACGTCGGGTGTGGGGACAAAGGAGAAGACCCCTTGTGTGCCCGTCTTGGCCTGCGCTCTGCGCGGCCACCCCGCCCTGTTTGTGGGGCACGTGACCATTGACTACTCGATACCGCAGTCCTCGCCTGTGACACTCGCGGTGTTCGACGTGACGGGCCGATTGGTGCGGATTCTGGACCGAGGGTGGAAGGCGGCCGGAGGGTACACCGTTCAGTGGGACGGATTGAACGAGAACGGCGAGGCCGTGTGCACTGGCACCTACCTTTGTCGCCTGGCGGCCGGAACCTATCCAGTCCGAACCGCCAAGCTGCTGCACACGAAATAGACAATTGAGAAGAGCTATGGGCAGCTACCTATTTCCGAGCTATGTCAAGGCGCGGCATGGCGGCATTTCAGATTGCAGATTGGCGGAAGGGCTCGGCTTCGGATGGTCGGTTTGGCCGAGACGATGGTGACACCGACGGCTTGCGGCCGGCGCGGGCCGCGGGATTTGACTTGGCCGGGGCAGGGCTGCATCAGCAGGCCTCCGACGTCCCCGGCGGTTGACTTCCGCAAGCAGCCGCACTAGCATTAGGCCATGGACTACCGACTACTGTGCGTGTTTGCGCTCGTACTGTGGGGAGCCTGGGGCTTCCTGGCCAAGGTCGTTTCGAGCAGCGTCCCGCCGCAAGGCCTGGCATTCTGGAGCACGATTGCCACCGTGATACCGGTAGCCGTGTTCGCGCTCACTGACAGCACCGGAAAGTGGACGCGGCCGAACCCGGTTGCCGTCGGGGCCGGGCTTGCCTATGGCCTCGCGCTGGTGTTCTTTTTCATCGCGCTCCGGCGGGGTCCGGCATCAGTGGTCGTGCCGTTGTCGGGAATGTACATCCTGGTTCCAGCCGTGCTCGGATTCATCTTCCTCAAGGAGCCGCTTACAGTGCCGCACGTCCTCGGCCTGACCTGCGCCGGTCTCGCGGTTCTATTCCTCAGTCTTTAGTTCCGGCCCTAGGACCGAGATAGGAGTTGGCCTCAAAGGCCCACGTCGGACGTTGCACCACAAAGGCACAAAGACACAAAGAGGGTCCGGACAGGGATTGTCCTTGTATGCTTGGCGTCTTGGCGTCTTGGCGGTTCTGTATCGGATTCAGGGTCCGGCGCGGGATTTGACAAGGCCGGGGCAGGGCCTATCATCCTACCCGTGACTGCGGACAGTGCCGCCGTGATGCACCGGAGGCGAGTGCCATGACTCGGGATACTTCCCGGGGCCGTGT
>CAZSUX010000236.1:0-4850 GCA_964610135.1 uncultured bacterium
CCAAAGTCCGATTCGGGCTTTTCGCCATTTGCACTTGCTTGGTCCTTTGTCCTTACCACTTTGTCCTTCAACCGGAGGAGCGCAACTTGGCTGAAAGCACGGTCTGGTCCAGGAACACTGAAGTGACATGGTGCCCCGGTTGCGGGAACTTCGGCGTGCTCACCGCGCTGAGGCAGGCGCTCGTCACGGCGGGGCTTGAGCCCTGGCAGGTCGTGGTCGTCGGCGGCATCGGGCAGGCAGGCAAGGTTGCGCAGTACGTCGGCGCCAACTTCCTGCACGGGCTGCATGGCCGTGCTATTCCGCACGCGCTGGGCATCAAGCTCGCAAACCCGGAGCTTAAGGTGATTGCCGTGGGCGGGGACGGCGACATGTACGGTGAGGGTGGTAACCACTTGCTGCACGCCTTCCGGCGCAACCCGGACATCGTCTGTCTTGTTCATGACAACGGGGTGTACGGCCTCACCAAGGGCCAGGCAGCTCCGACCAGCAGTTTCGGATTCACCACCAAGCACCGCGAGGCCGGCACGCACATGCCTCCCTTCAATCCTCTGGCAGCCGGACTGGCGATGGGCGGGAGCTTCATCGCGCGCGGGTTCGCAGGCGACGCCAAACACCTCTCCCGGCTGATTGGCGACGCGCTGGAGCACAAGGGCTTCGGGTTCATCGACATTCTGCAGCCGTGTGTGACCTACAACCACGTCAATACGGCGGACTGGTACAGGAAGCGGGTCTATGACCTTGAACTCGAATCGCACGACCTGTCGGATGCGGACGCGGCGCGCGCGCGGGCGCTGGAATGGCCGGCCGAGGGAGATGACGTCGAGATTCCCGTCGGTGTCTTCTACCGTTCCCGGCGCGCGGCCTACGAAACCTGCGGGCGGCCGGGGCAGTCGGTAACCAACCTGCCGTATGACATCAGCGTGGTGAAGAAGGCGCTGGAGGACTTCCGGTGAGTGAGCTGCACCGTCCGACGGGGACCGCCGAGGTCAACCTTATTATCACCGGCCGGGCAGGACAGGGACTCCAGGTCATCTCGCGCACGCTCGGCCGCATGCTGGTCAGGGCAGGATACTACGTGTTCGTGTCGCAGGACGTGATGTCGCGCATTCGCGGCGGGCACAACTTCGCGCGGGTGCGGGTCAGCACCGGGCCGGTGGCCTCGGATGGGGACAAGGCACAGGTGCTGGTGGCGCTGGACCCGGCGTTGGTCGCCCGGCACGTTCCCGACCTGGCAGAGGATGCGGTCGTGGTGACCGAGGCCGCCGCCGACCTGCCTGAGGGCTTGGATACAGTTCTGCTTCCGCTCGCGGACCTTGGCCGCGAGCATGGCGAAGACCCGGTGATGGCCAATGCGGCAGCGGTCGGCGCCACCCTGGCTCTGCTCGGACTGGGGCTCGACGGGACCGAGGATATGTTCGAGAGCCAGTTCGCAAGCAAGGGCAAGGACGTCGTCAAGCGAAACGCGGCGGCGGCCCGGGCCGGATACCGAGCGGTGGTAGATGAGCAGAAGCGCTGCTGCCGCCACAAGCTACCTTCTTTGGCACCCGGCTTGGGACACGGTCCCGGTGAAAACGGGGACAGCCCCACGGAGCACTCGGAGTGCGGTACAGTCCCCGTTTTCGGGTCACGTCCCGCGCCGACGCATGTCCCGTCCCATCGGCTACTCATTTCCGGAGCCGAAGCCCTGGCCCTGGGCGCGATTTCCGCAGGCGTGCGGGTCGTGACCGGGTACCCGATGTCGCCTGCTACTCCGATTGTCGAGTACTGCTTCCGTCATGCGCAGGAGGCAGGTCTTATCGTGGAGCAGACCGAGGACGAAGTATCGGCAGCCAACATGGCTATCGGGGCCGCGTTTGTCGGCGCGCGGGCCATGGTCTGCACTGCCGGAGGCGGATTCTGCCTGATGAACGAGGCCCTGAGCCTTGCTGGAATCACCGAGACGCCGCTGGTGTTGTGCGTAGGGATGAGGCCGGGACCGGCGACCGGTATGGCGACAAGGACAGCCCAGGCCGACGTTCTGTTCTCTATCTATGCCGGGCACGGTGAGTTTCCGCGGGCCGTGCTGACACCGGCGGACGCAACCCAGGCGTTCCATGCTGCGCAGGATGCGTTCCGGATTGCGGAGAAGTACCAGACGCCGGTCATCATCCTGTTCGACCAGCTCATGGCCGATGCGCTATGGACCACCGAAGTAGAAAGTCTCAAGTCCAAAGTCCCAAGTCCGGAGTCGACAGCCGCTAGTTCTGACGAACTGCAGGCGTACTCGTATCGCCGATACGAACCTACTCAAAATGGCGTGTCGCCGATGCTGGTGCCGGGAACCGAGCAACAACTCGTCTACGTTGACTCAGACGAGCACACGGAGGAAGGGCACATAACTGAGTCGGCAGCGATGCGCATCCTGATGGTGAATAAGAGAAACTCCAAACTCGATGGAATCAGGCAGGAGCTTGAGGAACGGAAGGTAGAGGCAAAGGTAGAGGCAGAGGCACTCGTGTTCTGTTTCGGCTCGAGCCGCGGCGTGGTGTCGGAGGCGTGTATGCGGCTGCGAAGCAAGGGACAGAAGGTCGCGATGGTGCACCTGAGTCACGTCTGGCCGTTTCCGGCAGAGGCTGTAGCCGGACTCGTTGCCAAGGACACGACGGTCGTTACCGTCGAGCAGAACTACTCAGGCCAGCTCGTCCAACTCCTGCTGCAGGAATGCGGGCTGCGCGCAGCCGGAACTGTGCGGCGCTACGACGGACGACCATTCACGGTCGCTGAGGTTGAGGCAGGGCTGGAGCAGTTGACTCAAGAAGGTAGCTGAGGCTGGATGATAGTGCTAAGTACAAAGGACAAAGGACTAAGGACAAAGCAATCGGGAAAGTCACAAGGACGAAGTCGGACTTGGCCTTTCCAGACTTCGTACTTGCTTAGTCCTTTGTCCTTACTACTTTGTCCTTGGCAGCGAGGCGCATGCCATGCCTGAGAAAATGCCTCTGGAACCCAAGGCCTTCGAGAGCACAGACCCCATTGCCTGGTGCCCCGGCTGCGGGAACTTCGGCATCCGCGAGGCGGTCAAGCTTGCCCTGTCCGAGCTCGGGCTGAAGCCGGAGCAGACCTGCTTCGTTTCAGGAATCGGGCAGGCAGCCAAGGCCCCGCACTACATCCGCTGCAACCTGTTCAACGGGCTACATGGCCGGACTTTGCCGGTTGCGGTCGGAGTCAAACTGGCCAATCCCGACCTCGTAGTCTTTGCCGAGGGCGGCGACGGCGACGGGTATGCCGAAGGCGGGAACCACTTCCTCCATGCCCTGCGCCGGAACCTCGACATCACCTACCTGGTGCACGACAACCAGATTTACGGCCTGACCAAGGGGCAGACTTCACCGACCAGCGAGGGCGGGATGAGGACGAGGACCACACCATGCGGCGCTATCGAGCCTGCGTTCAGGCCGCTGGCCCTGGCGGTGATGATGGATGCCGGGTTCGTGGCGCGGGGATTCTGCGGCCGGCCGCGCCAGCTTGCCGATATCATCAAGCTGGCGGTGCAGCACCGCGGGTTCTCGCTGGTCGAAATCCTCCAGAACTGCGTCAGCTTCAACCACGTCAACACGGCCAAGTGGTACAGCCACCGCATCTACGACCTTGCCGAGGAGAAGCACGGCCCGACCGACCGGGACAAGGCCTATCACAAGGCCCTCGAATGGGGAGACCGGATTCCGCTTGGGGTCATCTACCAGTCGGGCCGGAAGAGCTACGACGAGCTGCACCCGGTCGCCGGCAAAGGCCCGTTGGTGCGCGGGCCCGCTGACCCGGCGGTCATTCAGAATCTGGTCGAGCGGTTTCGCTAGGCGACCGGGTCAAACCCGAAGCCCGAATTCCGAATGACGAATCAAGTCCGAATTACGGAGACGCCTGTCAGTTCGGCCACTTGGTCATTGACTCGGACTTCGGGTTTCGGACTTCGGACTTACCCCTTGAATCCCGATCTTGGGTGCGCCCTGTTGTAGACCTGCTTGAGCCGCTCTACCGTAACGTGAGAGTAAATCTGGGTGGTCGAGAGTGAGGCGTGACCGAGCAGTTCCTGGACCGCGCGCAGGTCGGCCCCGCGCTCCAGCAAATGTGTGGCAAAGGCGTGGCGCAGGGAATGAGGGTTGGTTGCGGTGGCGTCGGCCACTCGCGAGAGCGCTTTGCGGACGATGTTCTGAATGCTGCGGGTCGTGAGCCTATGGCCGTTCCTGTTGGTGAAGACCGGTTGATCGTCCTTCTGTCCGCTGAGACCAAGCCACTTGTCGAGCGCCTCCTTTTCCTTGCGTCCTAGAGGGACAATCCGCTCCTTCCCGCCCTTGCTGTACCGTCGCCCCACGCGTATCTCTTCTGCCACGAAGTTCACGTCTGAGGCGTTGAGTCCCGCGATCTCGACGGCACGGAGGCCCGAGCCATATAGCGTCTCGACCAGTGCCTCGTCGCGCGTCAGACGTTCGGCCGCCCTCTGGGCAGCAGACAGGTCCTTCAGCTGTCTTGCCTTCGCCCGAGCCGCCTTCGCTGCGTTCCCAATGATCTCAAGTGCCTCGTCGTGCGTCAGACGTTCGGCTGCCCACTGGGCAGCAGACAAGTCCTTCAGCCGTCTTGCCTTCGCCCGAGCCGCCTTCGCTGCGTTCCCGATGGTCTCAAGTGCCTCCCGCACCTGGTATTGGGTCAGGAATCCCGGGAGGCGCTGCTCAAGCCGCGGGCCCTTGACCGCAGTCGCCGGGTTGGCAGACAGCATTCCCCTGCGGACGAGGAACCGCAGGAATGACTTGACCGTGGACAACTTGCGCGCGGCTGACCGCTTCTCGTACCCATAGCGGAGCAAGGCACCAAGGAAG
>CAZSUX010000237.1:0-4781 GCA_964610135.1 uncultured bacterium
CCGGGACATTTCTAACCAGAAACCGCGCCGCCCTGCGCGACGCGCAAGCAACCGCCAACTCGCGTTGGCTTGACCTGAACCAGTGTTTGAATTCTCGTCATCCTGTCCGACCTTATGCATTGCCCGTGCCATGTTCCTGCCTTGCCGGTAAGAACCGGAATATCAGTAGATTAGCCTCATGGGACTGCGAAGCCCACCTGGGAAATGTCCCATTTATGGGACTCACGTCCAATAGGCTAGTACCTCTAACATGCGGTGGCACAGCGTCTTAGCGACTGCTCTCGTCAGTCCCGGAAATGGGACTGAATCATTCCAAGAGTGGGACGGCCCTACTCTTGCGGTTTGATGTGGTGTTTCTGGAGCAGGCGATAGAAGTGCGTCCGGCTGTAGCCGCTCAGCTTGATAGCAGAGCGTACGTTGCCGTTCGCACGCGAGATGACATCGAGGAGCATCGCCCGTTCGGATTCGGCCGCGGCCTTGCGCCGTTCGGTGCGGGTAGCCGGGACCGGTTGCGCGACCGATAGCGCCGCAGTCTGTCTGAGTTCGATGGGTAGGTCGGCGACCTCGATTGTGTCGCCGGTGGCGACTATCGCGGCCCGCTCAATCACGTGCTGGAGCTGGCGGACGTTGCCGGGCCAGGGATACTCGGTGAATAGAGCCAGGACTTCGGCGCTTGCCGGACGCGCAGTACGGTTGTACTCCTGCGCGGTGCGGGCGATAAAGAAGCTGGTCAGGGCCGGGATGTCTTCGCAGCGCCGGTGCAGAGGCGGCAAAACGAACTGGACCGTGTTCAGCCGGTAGAGCAGGTCGCGCCGGAACCTGCCGTCGACCACGCGGGACTCCAGGTCCATATTCGTAGCGGCGATGACCCGCACATCCACCGGCGCCGCCTTGGTCCCGCCGACACGAGTGACCGCCTTGTCTTCGATGACCCGCAGCAGCTTCGACTGCACGCCGGGGCTCATGTCGCCGATTTCGTCGAGGAAGATGGTGCCGCCGTTGGCGAGCTCGAACTTGCCCGGCCGCGCCGCGACCCCGGTGGCCGCGCCTGCTTCCACCCCGAAGAACTCGGCCTCGAGCAGATTCTCGGGCACGGCGGCGCAGTTGACCGGGACGAAAGGCCGGTCGGCACGCGGGCCGGACTCGTGCAAGGCACGGGCGATGAGCTCCTTCCCGGTGCCGCTCTCGCCACAGACCAGCACCGAGGCCGCTGCGCCTGCAACGCGAGGGATAAGCGCGAGCACTTCTAGCACCTCGCGGTTTTGGCCGACGACCCCGCGAAAGCGCAGGCCCGGAATCTCGGGGACAGGGCCGGTTTCGAGGACCTGGAGCTCTCCCAACTTCAGGAGTGACGGTGCGAGCATGCGCCCTATGAGTTCGAGCAGGCCCGGTTTGACCCGCGTTGCCAGCGGCCGTTTGCGCCGAAGCCAGAGCTGGCCAACGAGACGACGGTCCTGCCTGATCGGCAGGAACAAAGCACGGTCGGTCTGAGTCGGCGACGTTAGGCGTTTGGGCAGTTTCGCCAGGTCAGGTTGCCCCTTGGTCACAACGGGGCGACCACCGACCAAGACCACGCCCTGGTCGAACTGAAGGTTGTCGCAGAGAATCGAGACCGCTCGCTCGACAAGGCGCTCCGGGGCAAGGTCGAGCGCGCTGATGCCAAACAGCCCCTGAACCAGAGCGGAACCGCGGTCGGCGCTGACCTCCAACCGGTAGAGCAGCCGGCTCGCCTCTTCGGCTTCGGCCACGACCGAGAGCCGGCGGAACGTCCGGGCCGCGGCCTGCAGCAGAGGCAGCGCCTTGTCCGATTGGCCTAGATCGACGAGCAGGCGGCCACGCTGCAGCCGGGTGAGGGCGAGCTCGTAGGTGTCGCCGAGCGGTTCGAGAACAGTCTCAGACTGGAGTAAGAGGTCGAGGGCGACATCCGTCTTCGCCCGGGCTTCGGACAGGAGCGCCTCGACACGCAACGTCTCGCCCTGTTCCTTTCGCAAGTCAAGGTCCGATGCGTGGCGAGCAGCCTGCGCGAGAAAGTCGCGGGCAGCATCAAGCCGACCTTGAGCTAACGCCAGCTCGGCCCGTCGGCGGCAGAGGCTCGCGAGCAGGCAACGGTCTTCCGCAGTCTCGCTCAGACGCGCGGCTTCGTCCATGGTCTCCTCGGCCTTGGCCAGCCCCCCGCCCCGGAAATGCGTCCAGCCCAGGTTCGAAAGCGCCTCCCTGAGCAACCGGCCTGAGTGCCGCGTTTCCCGTTCCGCCTCGATGACCGCGCTGAACATCAGCGTGGCGTTTTCGTAGTCGGACCGCTTCAAGGACAGCTCGCCCAGCGACATCCGGGCGGTCAGAAGCAGGTCGCGAAAGCCATGTTCTTCGCACAGTGCCAGCGTGCGGTGGAAGTACTCGGTTGCCTCGGTCCAGCGACCCATTGATACCAATGTCCAGCCGATGTTGTGCAGGTGAATTGCCCGGCCGAACACGTCCCCGGCCTTGCTGCTTGCCTCCAGACACTGCCGATAACACTCAAGGGCCTTGCTCGACTGGCCGCGAAGACCGTAGGTCCCGGCGAGCTGGTTCAAGGCGGACTGCTCGCCCTGCTCGAACGCGGTCTCGCGGCTGAGCTTCAGGCACTCCTCGAAGCACTCCAAGGCCTGCTGATACGAACCGCGCTCCTGGTGTACCATGCCGACGAGGTTAAGCCCGCCCGCACGGATTCGTCGGTCGCCGGTGGCGTCAGCGGCCCTGAGCACCAACTTGGCGTATCGTGCACTGCCATTGAGGTCGCCGGCCCGGCGTCTCAATTCGCTGAGCATGGACGCCGCCCGCGCACCATCCGACGTCTGTCCGGTCTTCTCGGACTCGGTGACGACCAACTCAAGTAGCGGCATGGCGTCGGCCGGAGCGCTCAGCCAGAGCTCCTCGCCAAGCTGCAGCGTGGCCTCGACACGCCCGGCCGGAGTCGCGGCTGCTGTTACCTGCGCGCGTAGCGCCTGCAACTTGTCGGGTACGTCGGTTGTGCTGTTCATCGTGCGACCTTGGTCAGCATAGTCCTAGCCTTGGCCGAGTCAAGCGCGTTCGTGGCCGGAAACCGGAATGGTAGCCACGAAGGCACGAAAGGCACGAAACCAGGAAGAGCCAACCGCAGATTGCGCCGATGACGCAGGCAGTTCGGGAGGCCGGTTGCACGGCACGGCGGACGAAGCGGACGGAGTCAGGTAACGATCAACGAGGAGCGGGGATTCACCAACGAGGCCGGGACACGGATTTGGTTGACACCGGGGAGACGGGGCAATAGTCTCTACTTGTTCTTTCCGCTCGCAGGACATCATCACGGATTCACTGAGTACCGTCGCCCGTCCGGGCAAATAGGGCCGCAAAAGTACGATGACGGTCGCTCGGCGCTGAACGGCGTCGAGCATCCGGCCGCATCAAGGCAAGGAAAGGAACACCGCAATGGCAAGACTAAAGTGTCCGAACTGTCAGAGCGAAAACACGTGGGCAACGTACGTCCACGACCCCTGTCCGAAGTCGTCAACGGGCAAGGCTACGTGGGAAACGCCGGCCGAGGGCCCGACACCCGACGGGTCGCCCTATCCACAGCCCTGCCCGACCCCGAACGATGGGACGATGACCCAAGCCTCCAACGTCAAGTGCAAGGATTGCGGGCACCTATGGGAACCCTAACTCCGAAGCAGGTCTGATCCTGCTGCCTCCTGCGAGGGCTGCCGTCCCTGCCGGCAGCCCTCCTTTCCTATCGGCTTCGCTGGCCACCGAAGTCACTGCTTCCCGCCCACGCCTCGCGCAAGGCTGCGGCCGGACGAATTCGTTGTCCCTAGTCCGGCCGGTGGCTAGAATCTAGGTCTTGACCCCGGAAGCTTCGAATCGTAGATACGCGCTGGTTACCACGACCATGGCCGCGTTCCTGACGCCGTTCATGGGCGCGGCGGTCAACGTGGCCCTGCCGCGCATCGGTGGCGAGTTCAAGATGAACGCTATCGCCCTGGGTTGGGTTGCCACTTCCTACATCCTTGCTGCCGCAATCGGGCTGGTTCCGCTGGGCCGGCTGGCCGACATGCGCGGACGAAAGCGCGTGTTCACATGGGGCGTGGTGGTGTTCACGCTGGGGTCGATCGCGTCAGCGCTGGCAGTGTCGGCCACGACGTTGATAGTCGCGCGGGTGGTGCAGGGGTTGGGCGGCGCGATGATGTTTGGCACGGGCACGGCGATTCTGACTTCCGTGTTCCCGCCACAGGAGCGGGGCAGAGTGCTCGGCATCAACGTGGCCACCGTGTACATCGGGCTTTCCCTAGGTCCGACGCTCGGGGGCGTGATGACCCAGTCGCTTGGCTGGCGCTCGATATTCTGGGCCTGCGTGCCGCTCGGACTTGCGGTGGTCGCGCTCGTCGTGTGGAAGCTCGAGGGGGAGTGGTTCGAGGCGCGGGGCGAGCGGTTCGACGTAGCCGGAACGGTGCTGTACGGTCTCGCGTTGTTCAACCTGATGTACGGATTCACCTTGCTGCCGGCCGCATACGGGGGAGTGCTGATAGGCGTCGGTCTGGCGGGCCTCGTCGGTTTCGTTCTGCTCGAACGCCGCATCAAGAGCCCGGTGCTCGACATCAGCCTGTTCAGCGGGAACCAGGTGTTTGCGCTGTCCAACATCGCTGCGCTGGTGAATTACAGCGCGACGGCGGCGGTCGGGTTCTTGCTCAGTCTGTACTTGCAGTATGCGCGCGGTTTGGATGCACGCGCGGCCGGGTTCGTACTGGTCGCCGCGCCCGCAGTGCAGGCCG
>CAZSUX010000238.1:0-4762 GCA_964610135.1 uncultured bacterium
GACGTGACGCAGGCGCAGACGTTCGTGCGCAAGGTGCTCGACTACGAGCACGCCGCGGTGCCGGGCTATCAGGACAAGGGACTGTTCTTCGCCATGGTGCTCTGGCAGAACCCCTACACAGATATGGGCGTGCATAAGAATGGGTTGGAGCAGCAGTCGTTTGCGTCGGGCTACAGCCTGACCAAGCTCTATCAGAGTCTCGGCAACGAGTCACGCGCTAGCGTGATGCAGGCGATGCGCGAGAACCAGAATTTCCTCAACCATGACGGGCACGGCTGGTACGACGTGATGAGCTGCGGCGAAAGCAGTCTGCGCACCGGCGACGCGGATACGATTACCAATGCCGGGCTGGGTGTGCTCTATTCCATTGGTTGCTGGACCACCGCGTTCGACCTCACGAGCATCGGCGAGGCGTTCGTGACGAACCCGCACGGCGGCACGGTAGCGACCATCGGCAACTCTTCGTACGGTTGGGGCTCGCCCGGCAACCCCGGCTTCGGCTACTCGGATAAGTTCGACAACCATTTCTGGCACGCAATCACGAGCGAGGGCATCTATCGCGTCGGCGACGCGCTGAATGCTGCAAAGGAGTACTACGCGCCGTTCTCGCACGGTGAGAACGTGTATCGCTGGCACCAGTATCAGGTCAATCTGATGGGCGACCCGGAGATGCCGGTCTGGACCGCGCTGCCTGAGACGATGACGGTGGCGACTGCCGATTCGATCGGTCTGGGCAATGGCCGTGTGCTCGTCAAAGTCACGCATGGCTGGAGGAGACCACTCAGAGGCGCGCTGGTCTGCCTCATGAAGGGAAGTGAATCGTACAGCCGCGGTCTCACCGACGAGGCTGGTCAGGCCTGGCTGGACGCCGCGCCACTGACGTCAGGCGACTTTGCGCTCACGGTCACGGCCCACAACTTCCTCCCGGTCGAGCGGGTCATTCCGTGCGCGGCCGGGCCGTTCGTGTCGTTCGCAGGCTGGGTGATCAACGACTCACTGGGCAACAATGACGGTATCGTGAACAGCTACGAGCGGTTCTTCCTTTCGGTGCGGCTCCAGAACAGCGGCTCGCGGGCATCCGGTCCGATTGCGATGAGGCTACATAGCGACAACTGGCAAGTCTCTGTGGAAGACTGGACGGCTGAGGCCGCTCCGCTTGCGGTTGGCGATACGGTTCTCGTCCGAAACGCATTCAGGGTCCTGGCCCGCAACACGTACAATGGCGAGCCCCTCAGTTTCGACCTGTCGGTGAGTGACGGGCATGACACAATGGTGCTTCACCCCGTGATTGTTGCGGGTGAGCCGGTGCTTGCACTGGACCGCTGGTGGCTGATGCATCCGCCGCTAGCGCCGGGTCTCACTGGCGCCGTTGGGGTCAGGATCCGGAATACGGGCCAAGGCTTCGGGCATAATACGTGGTGTCGGTTGACGTCGCTGGATAGCAGCGTGTCCGTACTCGCGGATAGCCTCCGTTGCGGCGACGTCCTGCCGGAAAGCTCGCAAATCGCGGCGGGAAGTTTCGTCGTCAGTGTTTCCGCGTCATGCCCGGTCGGTCACAGTGCCTGGATGCTGCTCCACGTGTCATCAGAACACTTTGACGGAGACGACTCGCTGGAGCTTCTAGTCGGCGACTATGGGTTTTCCGACGACATGGAGTCGGGCGAGTCGAAGTGGAGCCACGGCGGAACCGGGGACTTGTGGCACCTTTCGTCGCACCGGACCTATTCGGGCGCGAACGCGTGGTACTGCGGGGACGAGGTGACGCGGCACTACAACAGCAGCATGGACGCGTGGCTGACAACGGTTCCGTTCACGGTCACGCAAGGCTGCTCGCTCCGGTTCTGGCGCTGGTTCGCGACCCCCAACTACGGCGTCGACGGCATCCACGCAATTGTCGTACGCGGCGCGGTTGAAGATACCCTGGACTTCGTCGGGACCGGCGGCGCGCTGCGAAGGAAGTGGCCCAGTGACCCAGTGGCCCAGTGGTCCAGTGAGGAACCGGAGTCCCGTAATTCGGCCACTCGACCACTAGACCACTCGACCACTAGACCACTCCTCAATGAAAGCGGTTGGGCAGAAGAGAAGTACGACCTTTCGTGGCTCGGGGTGGGCGAGACGATTCAGGTTAAGCTCGCATTCACGAGTGACCGCGACACGGTCGATGAGGGGTTCTACATTGACGACGTGCGGGTGACTGGCGGCGAGGCGCCGGCGGCGTCCGTGGCCGGGGTCGGGCCCGGGCCCGGCCTGTTTCCCGGTCTTGACGTCTGGCCCAATCCGTTCCATTCCCGCATGCAGATTCGGTACGGTGTCTCCGGGGATTTGCCGCGGCTGAGCATCTACGATGCAGCGGGTCGGCTCGTGCGACAACTGCCGGCGGCGCGTATTGCGGCCTGGGACGGTCGGGACCAGCGCGGACGACGGTTGCCGGCGGGCACGTACTTCATCGAAGCCCGCGCCCAATCCGACCGCCGACTGGCCAAAGTCCTTCTGGCGCGATAGTACTCCACCCGGCCGAAGTTAGAGTCTATAAGCCACAATGCACAGGGTAGAACTTCCGGTCATTCTGGTTTCTAGCGTCATCAAGCCTCCAGCTTCTGACATCGTCCCATTCTGAAGCCGTCAGGGCGGGCTTGACAAGGGGCGATTTCGGCATGAAGATTGGGCATGAACCGAGCTATCTTCGCTATCATTCTCTGCTTGATTTCGCTAGCCGCCGCCACCGGGCCGGGCGTGACCGTCAAGGTCGAGCCGGCCGAGAAGGGCACAGGCAAGCGCCTTGCCGTCCGGGGTCGAGCTCCGGCCGTCACGGCTCCGGCGTCTGAGCCGCAGCCGCTACCTCCTGATTCCGGTTGGACTCTCGTAGACTCAATTGTCCTGCACGCGATGATACCGGCCGGTCAGCGGCTGGCGGTCGTGTTCGACAGCGCAACCGAGTCCCTGCGCGATACGCTGCTGCCCGAGTTTCTGAACGACTCGGCCACGATGGCAGTGGCGATTGCCCCGGACTGGCTCAAGGACGACCTTGCCGACAATTTCCGCCGGCTCGGCGCAGGCCAGCAGAGCCGCTACTCGGACGTCATTCTGAATTGCCCGGATAAGCGGTACTACGACGAGCTCTGCTTCCAGGTTGCGCATCTCTCCCCGGGGGTATTGTCTTCGATGAACCCGCAGATACTCGTCGACAATGTCCAGCAGGCGTATCAGATCGACCCTGAGCTGCACTACGTCGATATCGTGGACTACGGCAACCCGTTGCAGGGCGGCAACTATTACTCCACCACGAAGTACCGGGTCCGTGTGCAGTCGGAAACGACCTGGGTGGAAATCCCGCGTGATATCTACTACTGGTGGGTGATGATGCCCAAGGGAACCGACGAGCCGCCGCTGTACGTGGACGGATACTTCTGGCGCGAGTACCTGTTCTACTGCAACGACTCCGGCTACCCGCTGCTGCGTGAGAAGCTGGCTCCAACGGAGCTGTTCTGGGACGGCCAGAAGCACGCCTGGGGCGGAGGGTTCGAGGATACCATGCAGGCGGTCGCGGTGGTCGGGCGCTGGGCCGCCTTGACCATGCCGGTCGGAGCCCAGGGTAACCGGCCGATCCAGCCGGTCACCATCGCCCACGAGCACAACGGTAACTGCGGGGAGATGCAGGACCTGCTGCAGGCCGCGGCCCGCACCGCGCTGATCCCCTGCGGCGGAGTGATGGACATCAACGAGGACCACGTCTGGAACGAGATATGGTGGGACAGCCTGTTCATACCTTACGCCAACGACCCGACTACCCACATCGCCGATTCGGGGTGCGCGTACGAGAAAAAATACGGCGGTAGCAAGAACTGCTCGGCGATCTGGGACTGGCGTAATGACGGCTGGCAGCGTAACCAGATCGGGACCTACAGCGACGTCTGCAGCCTGACGGTACAGGTATACGATTCCTGCCTGAGGCCGGTGGACGGCGAGATCGTCAAGCTGTCGAGTGAAGACTGGTACGGCGGCACGGCCACCTGCTTCTATGGTGTCACCGGCCGCGACGGACGTTACACCACGCCCCTCGGCGACAATCAGAACTACTACCTGACGCTGAGCGGCCCGCTCGGCGACATCTCGGCGGGAATGGTCATCGACTCGGCCGCGGCAACGCCCGGCAGCAGCTTCTTCTACGCCTGTACACTCGCCGGCAGACGTGACTCGCTGGCGACTACTGCGGACAGCGGGACACCGCTCGACCAATATCGAATGGACGTGAGCTATTCTGTGGACCGCGAAGTGCTCTATGGCTATGACTGCTACAACTCGGGCGGCTCCAACGAATATGCGCTGGTGCATACGCCGGGCGCAACCGACTTCTTCGTCGCCTCCCAACCCGAGTTCCTGAGCTACCTTGACGGGCAGCCGTTCCAGGCATTCGTGAACGACGAGGACGTGGCTGCGGCAAATCACAGCCTTGTCTTCTCCCAGCCCGGCAATCACTACGCCGTCCTCTCGAACGAAGAGCAGGGCGACCTGATGGTGCTCGTTGATGCGACGGTGCGGCTGTACAGAGGAGAAGTGGGAGTTGCCGAGAAACCAGGCGCCGTTCTGCCTGAGCGCTGGGCGGCAATCAGCTCCAGTCCGTTCCGGGGCCGTATGTCGGTGCGGCTTGGCGCGAACCGTCCCGCCGACGCGAGCGTGATGCTGCTGGACCGCGCAGGCAGAGTAGTACGGCGGCTCGCGGTTCCGGGCACCGGGCAGTGTCAGGCCGTCTGGACCGGAACCG
>CAZSUX010000239.1:0-4735 GCA_964610135.1 uncultured bacterium
TGTTTCCGGCAAGACTCTGGGCGATGCGCGGCAAGTCCTTTCAGGAAAGACTGCGCACCCGTACCGGTATGGTCGTGGTGCTGGTCGCAGTCGCCCTCTTTTCGGCCGCGCTGTATCTGCCGGCCACGCGGTACGGCTTCGTCTGGGATGATACTACGCTCATCACCGACAACTCGCTGCTGGCCCGTTCCCGCCCGGCTGACATCTTCTCTCGCGGGTTCTTCGCCGGCAGCCCGGAGCAGGTTGCCGGGTCAGGCGCCGCCTACTACCGGCCGCTGGTCACGCTGAGCTTCTGGCTCGATCTGAACGTCTCCCACGCCAACCCGCACTGGTTCCACCTCGTCAACCTGCTGCTCTACGCACTGGCCGCAGTCGCGGTTACCCTGGTCCTGTGGGAACTGCTCCATTCCGGGGTCTGGGCCCTGCTCGGCGGTCTGCTCTTCGCCGCGCATTCGTCCCACGTCGAGTCGGTCGCGTTTGTTTCGGGACGAACCGACATCCTGCTGACCCTCTTTGTCGGCATCGCCGCTTTCGCCCTGCTCCGGTCTTTCCGCAAGCACAACCGTTGGTGGTGGCTTGTGGTTCTGCCCGCGTTCGGCCTCGCCCTGCTCAGCAAAGAGACCGCGGTTCTCTTCCCCCTGCTCGTCGCCCTGGCTCCGCTGCTGGTCGGGGTCAGGTACGACCGCCGCTACTGGTTGCTGGTGCTGGCAACGCTGGCGGTTCTTGCCGGCTACCTGTTGCTCCGCGCCGCCGCGGTCCCGGTGCTGGTTCCGTTCGATGGTCGTGTCAGCTTCCTGGGCCGGCTAGCGGCCATCGTGAATACCTTTGGCCTGTACATCCGCATGTTCTTCTGGCCGTTCAGGCACCACGCCTGGTATCAGGCCAACAACACATCACTCGTCTCGATGCCGAATATCATAACCGCCCTGTTCTTCGTCGTCTCAGCCGCACTGCTTGCGCTCAGGCGTCGGGTCGTGCCAACACTGTGGGGCTATGTGTGGACCTTCGCTTTCCTGCTGCCGGTCACCAGCATCGCCTCGATCGGCCCGCTGGCCGCAGAACGGCTGCTCTGCCTGCCGTCGGCCGGCATGGTTATGGTCCTGGTGACCGCGCTCTCGCGCCTGCTCACGTCCCGGGTCGCAACGCGCAAGATGGTAGGGGCCGGGCTCGGCGCGGTCATCGCGCTGCTTGGCGCCGACACGATGGCGCGCACGCAAATCTGGAGGAACAACGAAACGCTCTTCACGGCCATGGTCCGTGAGGCGCCGACCGCGCCGAGCGCATATTCCGCCCTGGCCGACGCAATTGCCGGGACACGACCCGATTCCGCGCTCACGCTCTATGACCACGCACTCCGCCTCGACCCGAACTACGCCCATGCCCACCTGCATGCCGCCATCATACTCAGCGACAAGGGCGACCAACGCCGCGCGATTCAACACCTGCGCATCGCCAGGCAACTCGTGCCCAACTCGGACATGGTGTTGAACAACCTCGCGCTCGCTTTCAGGGACGCAGGCGAAATCGACAGCGCCCTCGTGACGATCGACCGCGCGATTGCCGCGCAGCACGGCGGCTCGGCCGTGCTCCACCTCAACCGCGCCAGCGTGCTGGTGACGGCCGGCCGCACCGACGAGGCGGCCGATGAGCTTGGTCGAGCACTGACGATGGATAGCACAATGGCCGGGCCCCGGACCATGCTGGCCGACCTGCTCAGACAGCGTAGCCGATACGACAGCGCGATCGTCCTGATGCAGGGCGAAGTCAGGTTCCGGCCGTCGGCCGCCGGCTTCAGCTATCTGGGCGACCTATTTGTCAGCAAAGGCGACTCGGTACGCGCCGGGCAGAGCTACGACCAGGCGCTCCGGCTCGACCCGTCGTCCCTGGCGGCACTCTACAACCTGTCGGTACTGTCAGCTGCCCGAGGGGACCTTGCCGCGGCTCGCACTCTGGCTGAGCGGGCGTACCAACTGCGGCCCGACATTGAAGCTATCAGGCAGCTCTACCTCCAGCTAACTCGGCCCCCCAACCCCAATCCCCAGCCCTGAGCAAGTCCGACGCCAGGGTGACTTCAGGACGTCGCGCTGCTGTCTCTCTGGAGTCTGACGTTCGGTATCTACGGCTATTCCGTGTCTGTGCTGCTCGTATCCGAGACGCGTAGCACCACTCACAGGGACATGCGGCGGCAGTGAACTCGGTTCCTTGGTCCCCCGGCCCTCTGACCGTTCGTCGGCTTGACATTGCGCCTGTTTCCGGCAAGACTTTGGACGATGGGCGGCAACCCACTCCAGGAAAAACTGCGCACCCCTGCCGGCATGGCCGTGGTGCTGGCCACCGTCGCCCTTTTCTCGGCTGCGCTCTATCTACCGTCCACGCGCTACAGCTTCGTCTGGGACGACAATACGCTGATCGCCGGCAACTCGCTGCTGATCCACTCCCGCCCGGCTGACATCTTCTCGCGCGGGTTCTGGGCCGGCAGCCCGGAACCAGCCACCGGGTCCGCCGCCGCCTACTACCGGCCGCTGGTCACGCTGAGCTTCTGGCTGGACCAGAGCATCTCCCGGAACAACCCGCACTGGTTCCACACGGTCAACCTGCTGCTCTACGCACTGGCGACGGTCGCGGTGACCCTGGTCCTGTGGGAACTGCTCCACTCCGGAGTCTGGGCCCTGCTTGGTGGTCTGCTGTTCGCCGCCCACTCGTCGCACGTCGAGTCAGTCGCGTTCGTCTCGGGACGAACCGACATCATGCTGACCCTTTTCACCAGCCTCGCCGCCTTCGCCCTGCTCCGCTCTTTCCGCAAACACAACCCCTGGTGGTGGTTGGTAGTTCCGCCCGCATATGGCCTCGCCCTGCTCAGCAAAGAGACCGTGGTCCTTTTCCCCCTGCTCGTCTTCTTGGCTCCGCTGCTGGTCGGGGTCAGGTACGACCGCCGCTACTGGTTGCTGGTGCTGGCAACGCTGGCGGTTCTTGCCGGCTACCTGTTGCTCCGCGCTGCCGCGGTCCCGGTGCCGATTCCGATTGAGGGCCGAGTCGGCTTCGGCAGTCGGCTCGCGGCCGTCGCCAACACCGTGGGGTTGTACGTTCGGATGTTCCTCTGGCCATTTGAGCACCACGCCAAGTTTCCGGCCAGCGATGCGTTGTTTGCCCCGACGCAGAATGCTCTGTTCGCCCTGCTCTTCATCGTCTCGGTTCCGCTGCTTGCGCTCAAGCGCCGATTCACGGCAACGCTGTGGGGCTACGCCTGGACCATTGCCTTCCTGCTGCCGGTCGCAAACATCGCCTCAATCGGCCCGCTGGCTGCGGAACGTTTGCTCTGCCTGCCCTCGGCCGGCCTTGTCATGGTCCTGGTCACAGCACTCTCGCGCCTGCTCACCTTCCGGGTCGTGACCCGGAAGGTGGTGGGGGCCGGACTCGGCGCGGTAATCATGCTGCTCGGCGCCGATACGATGGCGCGCACGCGAATCTGGAAGAACAACGAGACATTGTTCACGGCAATGGTCCGCGAAGCGCCGGAAGCGCCCAGCGCCTACGCCAATCTCGCCGATGCGATCGGTGGGCAGCGACCCGATTCCGCGCTCGTGCTGTACAATCACGCGCTCCGGCTCGACCAGGGCTATGTCCACGCCTACCTCCACGCCGGCATCCTGCTCAGTGAGAAAGGCGACCACCGCCGCGCGATTCACCACCTGCGTCTCGCCAATGAGTTGGAACCCAACTCGGCGCTCGTACTCAATAACCTGGGGTCGGCCTTCCTCGCCGCCGGGGAGACCGACAGCGCGCTGGTGACATTCGACCGTGCCATCGCGACTCATCCCAATGCCGCCCTGCTCCACTTCAACCGCGCGAATGCACTGCTCGCGGCCGGCCGCACTGAAGAGGCAGACGCGGAACTCCACCGCGCTGCGGAGTTGGACAGCACGCTGCCGGCAGCGCGGCTGCTGCTCGCCGACCAACTGAAGCTCCGCGGGCAATACGACAGCGCTATTGTGCTGGTTGAGGGAGTGGCCGGCAGCCAGCCGTCGGCCGCCAACTTCAACCGGCTGGGCAGCCTGTTGACTGCGGCCGGAGACTCCGTACGCGCGGCGCAGTGGTACGAATCAGCCCTGAAGCTCGACTCGAATTACGTACCGGCTTTGTTCAACCTGTCGGTGTTGTTCGTCGCGAAAGGGGAGTCCGTCTCAGCCCGGGTTCTGGCCGGACGGGCTTTTCGCCTGCGGCCCGACCTCGATGCGGTCAGAGAGCTCTACCAACACCTCTCGCCGGATTCCGCCCCTGGTCCCTAGTCCCCAGACCCCCGCCCCACTCCTCTAGTAGCGCGCGGCGATCGGCATCCGCCAGCCCATGCCGAACGCCCGACTCGTCACTTTCAGCCCGGGCGCGGCCTGCCGGCGTTTGTACTCGTTCTTGTTGACGGCCCGGATCACCCACTCCACGGTCCTGCGGTCATGCCCGGCCGCGACTATCTCATCCGCGGAAAGGCCCTCGTCTACATAGCCGGCGACGACGGCATCGAGCACATCGTAGGGTGGCAGAGTGTCCTGGTCGGCCTGGTTGGGCCGGAGCTCGGCGGATGGCGGCTTCCGGATAGTGGATGCCGGTATCGTCTCACGAAGGCGATTGATGTGGTTCGCCAGTGCGTAGACCGTCGTCTTGGGCACGTCGGCCAGCACGCAGAGCCCGCCGCTCATGTCGCCGTACAACGTGCAGTACCCGACCGCAAGCTCGCTCTTGT
>CAZSUX010000240.1:0-4727 GCA_964610135.1 uncultured bacterium
CAACTACTCGATGCCCCTCAAGGTCGTGTTCCGGATGGTCAAGAAGGAGTTCACCGCCGTCGAAGGGCAGGACGGCCCCGGTACCGAGAAGGTCAAGGATATCCTCGAACAGGAGGTCTTTGTCTGCGAGCTGCCCTGGATGACCGCCGCTGGCACGTTCATCATCAACGGGGTCGAGCGGGTGATCGTCAGCCAGCTTCATCGATCGCCGGGCGTGTACTTCTCCCGGGACCGCAACGAGTTTTCGGCGCTGCTGGTTCCGTTGCGTGGCGCCTGGTTCGAGTTGGTGGTGGACAAGCATAACTCGATGGTGGTTCTGCTCGACCGGAAGCGGCGGATTTCGGCCGCGACCTTCATGCGGGCAATCGGCTACTCCCATGAAGACATCATCGACAAGCTCTTCCGGGTCGACCAGCGGGCGCTCGCGCCCGGGCAGGTCGTCGCCCGCGGCATCAAGTCCGAATCGGGCGAATCGTGGGCGCGCGCCGGCGAGTACGTCACCGAGGGGTTGCTCGATTTCCTGTCGTCCAAGGGCGTAACCGAAGGATGGGTCGTGGACGGCATGCCGGCCGGCCTCGACATCATCGCCAACACGCTGCGCGCAGACCGCACGACGTCGAAGGAAGACGCCATCAAGCGGATCTACTATCGGCTGCGCTCGATCGCGCCCCATTCAATCGAACTGGCCGAGTCGGTGATCCTGGGCATGCTCTTTGACCGGAGGCGGTTCGACCTCGGTGCGGTCGGCCGGTACAAGCTCAACCAGCGGCTGATGGCAAAGGTACCGCTGGCCGAAACCGGGCTGCTTCAGAAAGACGTGCTGGCAATCGTCTCGCACCTGCTGCTGTTCGCCGGAGAAGGTCGGTTGTACCAGATCCGGTATCAGGCAGGGTCACCCGACGAGCGGGACAAGACGTTGGCCGGACTGAAGGGTCAGGAGTTGCTGCCCGACCGGTATCACTGGTACGAGCGGCGGGCGGAGCTTGAGATGACGTTCTACGACGAGGGCCGTGGCAAGCAGGCCGAGAAGGTGATTGCCGCCAAGGGTAAGAGGATGGTTGCCGAACCGGTCCGATACCAGGCCGACGACGTCGACCACCTTACTTCCCGCCGCGTGAAGCGCGTGGGCGAGTTGCTCGAGAACCAGTTCCGTTCCGCCTTGATGCAGCTGGCCCAGAACATCCGGGAGCGGGCCGCCTTCATCGACGACAGCCTGCTGACGCCCCAGGAGCTGGTTAACACACGGGTGGTAGCCAACGCCATCATGCAGTTCTTCACGCAGAGCCAGCTCTGTCAGTTCATGGAGCAGACCAACCCACTGACCGAGCTCACCCACAAGCGCCGCGTGTCTACGCTGGGACCGGGCGGACTGACCAAGGAGACCGCGGGCTTCGAGGTGCGGGACGTCCACTACTCGCACTACGGGCGGATCTGTCCGATCGAGACGCCGGAGGGTCCGAACATCGGTTTGATTTCGACCGTTGCCACCTACGGCCGGGTCGACCAGTACGGTTTCATGACTACCCCGTACTGGCGCGTGAGTGATGGCAAGGTGATGGTCGGCAAGGGCCGTGAGATCTATCTCAACCCGGACGAAGAGGACCACTACGCGATTGCACAGGCCACCAGCAAGCTGACGCCCGATCACCGCTTCGCCGAGGATGACGTCATCTGCCGCCGCAAGGGCGACGTCGTATCCCTGCCGCCGGACCAGGTCGACTTCATGGACGTGTCGCCCAAGCAGATCTTCGCGCCGTCGACGGTGATGGTGCCGTTCCTCGAGCACGACGACGCCGACCGGGCGCTGATGGGCGCCAACATGCAGCGCCAGGGTGTGCCGTTGCTCCTGCCCGAGAAGCCACTGGTCGCGACCGGCGTCGAGGGCAAGTTTGCCGCCGAGTCGGGCGCGATTCTACTGGCACCGGACGATGGAGTGGTCACGCGGGTGGATGCGCGTACGGTCGTTCTGCGCAGCGACCACGGGCCGACCGAGTTCAAGCTCAGGAAGTACAAGAAGTCAAACCAGTACACCTGTCTGTCCCAGCGGCCGGTCGTGCGGGCCGGTGACCGCGTCAAGAAGGGCGACCTGCTTGCCGACGGACCGGCCACCCAAGATGGGCAGCTTGCTTTGGGCCGCAACGTGCTGGTCGCGTTCGTACCGTGGCGCGGCTACAATTACGAGGACGCGATCATCGTCTCCGAGGAATTGATCAAGGAGGACGGTTTCACCTCGATCCAGCTCCTCGAGTTCGAAATCCAGGCTCGCGAGACCAAGCTGGGTTCAGAGGAGATAACCCGCGACATACCAGGCGCAACCGAAGACGAGCTGCGCAACCTGGACGAGTTCGGCGTCATCCGGCTCGGTGCCGAGGTCGGACCCGGCGATATCCTAGTCGGCCGCATCACGCCGAAGGGCGAGACCGAGTTCACGCCCGAGGAACGGCTGCTGCGTGCCATCTTCGGCGAGAAGGCGGCCAATGTCCGGGACACGTCGATGCGGGTGGAACCGGGCGTGTTCGGCGTCGTGATCGAGCAGCGAATTCTCTCCCGCAAGCTCGGGGACGCCATGAACCGGCGGCTCGAGAAGGAACGCGTGGCCGAGGCCGGGCACCGGCATGACCTGAAGAAGGAATTCCTGCAGGAACGCCGGGACGAGCGGCTGCGGTCGGTGCTGCGCGGACAGAAGGCAGCGGCCAATGCCAAGGACGGCCGTGGCAAGATCCTGCACAAGGCCGGGCAGCCGATGACCGACGAGTTCCTGCGGTCCGAGGAGTTTACCGACGTCCGCAACATCGAGCAGCTCGTGTCGAGTCCGAAGCTGCAGATGGAAATCCGGGCGGCGTCGAAGGACTATGATGAGGCGTTGGCCGAGGCGGAGCATGAGCGCCGTCAGGAAAACGAGCGCGTGTCGCGCGGGGACGAGCTGCCGCACGGCGTGCTCAAGTGGATAACGATATTTATCGCCCAGAAGCGCAAGCTCGCGGTGGGCGACAAGATGGCCGGCCGCCACGGCAACAAGGGTGTAGTATCAAAGGTGTTGCCGGTCGAGGACATGCCCTACATTTCGGTCGAGGCCGAGAGCAAGGACGCGAGCGAGACGATCCGTGGCATGCGCGGCCTGCCGGTGGACATGATTCTCAACCCGCTCGGCGTGCCGTCCCGCATGAACCTCGGACAGGTTTTGGAAACCCACCTCGGCTGGGCGGCGAAGGTGCTCGGGTACCAGGCGTTCTGTCCGGTGTTCGAGAGCGCGACGCCGGATGAGATCAAGACGGAGCTGCGCAAGGCCGGCCTGCCTGAGGACGGCAAGATCGTGATGTATGACGGCCGGACCGGCGACCGGTTCGGCGGCAAGATCACGGTCGGTATGATGTACATGGTCAAGCTCATCCACATGGTCGACGACAAGATCCACGCCCGCTCCACAGGCCGCTACTCGCTCATCACCCAGCAGCCGCTGGGCGGCAAGGCGCAGTTCGGCGGCCAGCGATTCGGCGAGATGGAAGTCTGGGCGCTTGAAGCGTACGGCGCCGCTCATGCACTCCAGGAGATGCTGACCATCAAGTCCGATGACGTCGAGGGACGCAGTGCGCTCTACGAGTCCCTGATCCGGGGCAAGAACCCGCCCCGGCCCCGGACGCCGGCCTCATTTGCCGTGCTGGTCAAGGAGCTGCAGGGACTCGGGTTGGAACTCATCCCCGAACGGGGAAAGGAGACCACATGATGTCGGACCGGGATTTCTTCGACTTCGACTCGCTGCGTCTGCGGATTGCCTCGTCCGAGACGATCCGGAGCTGGTCGAGCGGTGAGGTCATCAAGCCCGAGACGATCAACTACCGGACCCAGAAGCCGGAGCGTGACGGGCTGTTCTGCGAACGGATTTTCGGACCGGTCAAGGACTACGAGTGCAACTGCGGCAAGTACAAGAAGATCCGGTACAAGGGCATCGTCTGCGACCGCTGCGGAGTTGAGGTAACGACCTCGGCGGTCCGCCGGCAGCGGATGGGGCACGTCGAATTGGTCGTGCCGGTAGCCCACACGCTCTTCTACCAGGTTCCGCCTTCGAAGATCGGCCTGATGCTCGCGCTTTCCATCAACCAGGTCGAGACGGTCCTGAACTACGAGGCCTACGTTGTCATCGAGCCCGGCAACTCGCCCTACAAGAAGATGGACCTCATTACCGAGGAAGAGCTGAAGAAGATCGGCGACAAGTCCGAGGGGTTCGAGGCGGCCGGCGGCGCGCCGGCGCTGAAGACCCTGCTGTCGCGGATCGAACTCGACGACCTGGCCGCGGAGCTGCGCGCGAGAATCAAGCACGAGACCTCGCGCCGGTTCAACCTGCTACGGCGGCTGCGCGTGGTCGAAGCGTTCCGTTCTTCGGGAGCGCGGCCGGAGTGGATGATTCTCGACGTACTGCCGATCATCCCGCCCGACCTGCGGCCGCTGGTGCCGCTCGAAGGCGGTCGGTACGCCACGTCCGATCTGAACGACCTTTACAAGCGGGTGATTGTCCGTAACAACCGGCTCAAGCACCTGCTGTCCATCCGGACTCCGGACATCATCCTCAAGAACGAGAAGCGGATGCTGCAGGACGCGGTCGACACGCTCTTCTCAAACGAGACGAGGCCCAGGCCGGTGCGCGGACGCGGCAACCGACCGCTCAAGTCCCTCTGCGAGGCGCTGCGGGGCAAGCAGGGCCGGTTCCGTCGCAACCTGCTCGGCAAGCG
>CAZSUX010000241.1:0-4709 GCA_964610135.1 uncultured bacterium
AGGGCAGCGCGGTGACGGGGGCAGAGACGATGGCGGACGCCGTAAAGAAAGCGGTCGCGCTGGCGGGAGGCGCAGTATGAACCCGGTAAGAAGGCAATGCAAAATGCAGAATGCAAACTGCAAAAGGCAAAATGGCGGATGCGAAGATGAGAACCGCCAAGTACGCCAAGAACGTCAGGGTTCCGAATTCCCTCGCCCCTTGGGGGAGAGGGCAGGGGTGAGGGACGGAGTGAGGACGGACGAAGTCAGAAGTCAGATGTCAGATGTGAGATGTAAGATGTTAGATGTGAGAAGTCAGAAGTGCGGAGGTGGAGAGGCGAACCGCCAAGTACGCCAAGAGCGCCAAGGTTCCGGAATGGAGCGGGGAAGATGAGCATCATTGTTGATAAGAATACGAGAGTGATTGTGCAGGGGATTACCGGGCGGGACGGAGCGTTCCATGCCAAGGCGATGAAGGAGTACGGAACGAACGTTGTCGGCGGCGTCACCCCGGGCAAGGGTGGCCAGCTCGTGGAAGGTCTGCCCGTGTTCGATTCGGTCGAGGAGGCGGTGAAGAAGACGGGCGCCAACGCTTCCATCATCTTCGTGCCGGCGTCGTTCGCCACCGACGCGATGTATGAGTGTATCGCGTCCAACCTCGACCTGGTGGTCTGCATCAGCGAGGGCCTGCCGACCATGGACATGGTGAAGGTGCTCGACTACGCCAAGGGGACGAAGACGCGGATACTGGGGCCGAACTGCCCGGGCGTGATTTCGCCGGGCAAGGCCAAGGTCGGCATCATGCCCGCGGCCAGCTTCAAGCCGGGCAGCGTGGGCGTGGTCTCGCGCTCGGGGACCCTGACTTACGAGGTGGCGAGCCAGACGGCCGAGTTCGGCCAGTCGACCGTGGTCGGCATCGGCGGCGACCCGGTCATCGGCACGAACTTCATTGACTGCCTGGCGATGTTCAACGCCGACCCGGAGACCAGGGCGATCGTGGTCGTAGGGGAGATCGGCGGCACGGACGAGGAGCGGGCGGCGGAGTGGGTGAAGGCCAACTGCAAGAAGCCGGTGCTGGGGTTCATCGCCGGTCAGACCGCGCCGCCGGGCAAGCGGATGGGCCACGCAGGAGCCATCATCTCAGGCGGTTCAGGAACCGCGCCGGAGAAGGTGAAGGCGTTTGAGGCTGCCGGGATTGCGGTCGTCTACGAACCGCAGGAGATCGGGCCGAAGCTGAAAGAGCGCCTCTAGGCGCAAGTAGTAAGTCTTAAGGACAAAGGACAAAGCAAGAGGGGAAGTAACAAGTCAGGACGAAGGCTCGGCTGTGCCGGGCCTTCTTTCCTGCGGGCTCAGACCACGTGGATGACGAGACGGGCCTTTGGAGTGCGGCAGCAAGACTGCCGCTTTGACTGAAAAGCGGGAGCTTCCGCTCCTGCAATCCAAGTGGTTGGCGCTACTCGGACTCGGCGAGTTTCTGCTCGCCGATGGCGTAGCCCTGTTCGAACGCGTCCACGTTCTTCTGAACGAAACGGTCGGGCACGGTGCCGGGGATGGCGTCCAGGAGGGCCTGCTTGGGCACGATCTTGGTGATGGCGACGATGAAGCCGATCATCACGAAGTTGGAGTAGAGACGGTTGCCGAGCTTCTCCGCGATGCGGGTGGCGGTGACCGAGTACTGCTTTATCCTGCCGCGCACCGGGTGGGCTCTGACCAGATCCTCTTCGATGAGCAGGATGCCGTCCTTTTTGAGTTCCGGCTCGAACTTGTCGTAGGCTTCCTGCGACATCGCAATCAGGATGTCAGGCACGGTCAGGTAGGGGTAGAGGATTTCAGTTTCTGACACCACCAGTTGGGCCGAACAGGCGCCGCCGCGCGCCTCCGGGCCGAAGCTCTGGGTCAGGGTCGCGCTCTTGTTGTCGTTGAGCGCAGCCGCCTTGCCGATGATCATCCCGATGCGGATGATGCCCTGGCCGCCGAAACCGGAGACTTTGATTTCCATCTACTTGGGGGCAGGGACACGATCCGAATCGTCAGACGATTCGGTCATGTCCCGCTTCGGGTCCATCGGGCCGACGTAGGGCACGAACTTCGCTCCCAGCGCCTTCTGCATCTGGGCGTTCATCGAGTCGAGGTAGGTCGGCTCTTCTTTCTGGACGAACTTGCCGACGATGATGTCCTGCTGGAACCTGATGTCACACTCGCGGGTGTTCGCGAAGTTCTTGGCGATGGAGTGGTCGTGGTAGAACTTCATCAGGTCAAGCCCGGAGCCGAGCCGGTTGCGCCGGGCGTAGACCGTCGGGCAGGGCGAGATGACCTCGATGAACGAGAAGCCGCGATGGAGCAGGGCTTCCTTGATGGAGATGGTAAGCTGGCGGACGTGGAGCGCGGTCCAGCGAGCGACGTAGGTCGCGCCGCAGGAATCGACCAGGAAGGGGATGTTGAAGGGGCGTTCGAATGCGCCGTAGGGGGTGGTGGTCGCTTGCGCGCCCTGGGGCGTGGTCGGGCCGGCCTGGCCGCCGGTCATGCCGTAGTTGAAATTGTTCACGCAGATGACGGTCAGGTCCATGTTGCGCCGGGCCGCATGGATGAAGTGGTTGCCGCCGATGGAGACGAGGTCGCCGTCGCCGGAGATGAGGACGACCTTGAGGCGCGGATTCGCTACCTTCAGCCCGGTCGCATAGGGGATGGCGCGGCCGTGGGTGGTGTGGAATGAGTCGTACTTCAGGTAACCGGCGGCGCGCCCGGTGCAGCCGATGCCGGATACGACGACGATGTCTTCGCGCGGGATGGCGCTCTCCTGGGCCGCGGCGATGAAGGCGGTCAGGCAGGTGCCCAGGCCGCAGGTCGAGCACCAGATGTGCGGCATCCGGTCCATCCTCAGGAAGTCCTCCATCGGATGGTGCTCGGCGGTACCTCGGCTGCCGATCAGTTGGTTAAGATTCATGCAGAGAATTCCGAATTCCGAAACGCGAAGTCCGGGTCAAGCACGATTCGAAGTTCACTCCGCTCCTTCGAGAATCGCTTTGAGGATGTCGGCCGGGTCGTGGACCCAGCCACCGCAGTGGGGCACGAGCAGGGTCTTGCACTTGCCGCCTGCGGCTCGTTCCATCTCGCGGAACATCTGGCCCATGTTGATCTCCGGCATGACCAGGCACTTCACCGCGCCGGCCAGTTCGCGGACTTTCTTCTCCGGGAACGGCCAGACCGTGATGAGACGCAGGAAGCCGACTTTGATGCCCTGCTTGCGGGCATCGGCAATCGCCTTGGTGGCGACCCGCGCGCTGATGCCGTAGGCAACGACCACGACATCCGCGCCCTCCAGTTGTTCTTCCTTCAACATCATCAGGTCGTCGGCGTTGTTGCGGATCTTGTCAATGAGCCGGGAGACGCAGATATGCTGGCACTCGGCGTTGATGATGGGATAGCCGCGCTCGTCGTGGGTCAGCCCGGTGATGTGGAATCGGTGGTCGTCGCCGGCGCGGACCATGGGCGGAACGCCGTCCGGGTCGGGGTCGTAGGGGCGATACTTGTCTTTGGGCCCACGGTACCAGCGGCGGGGCCAGACCTCAATCTCGTCGGCCGGCGGGATGACGACCTTCTCGGTCATGTGGCCGACGCACTCGTCCATCATGAACATGACCGGCACGCGGTACTTCTCCGAGAGATTGAAGGAAGTGATGGTCAGGTCGAAGCACTCCTGGGGAGAGGAGGGCGAGAGCGCGATAATCTCGTAGTCGCCGTGCGAGCCCCAGCGTGCCTGCATCATGTCCTGCTGGCCGGTCAGGGTCGGCAGGCCGGTTGACGGGCCGCCGCGCTGGACGTTGACCACGACGCAGGGGGTCTCGGTCATCACGCCGAGGCCGATGTTCTCCTGCATCAGGGAGAAGCCGGGTCCGGAGGTCACGGTCATGGCCCGGGCGCCGGCCCAGGCGCCGCCCAAGACCGCGGCGATGGATGCGAGCTCGTCTTCCATCTGGATGAACGTGCCGCCGATCTTCGGGAACCGCTCGGCCAGCCGTTCCGCGACTTCGGTAGAGGGAGTAATCGGGTAGCCGGCCATGAACCGGCAGCCGGCGGCGATTGCGCCTTCGGCGCAGGCGTGGTCGCCGTCCAGGTAGTGCGAGCCGGTCAGCACCGGGCCGCGCGCCGGCTTATTCACTTCGTTGCCTCGACTTCCTGTTCGTCGAGGGTGTTCCAGATGGCGAACTCGGGACAGAGCGCTTCGCAGAGGCGGCAGTTCACGCACTTCTCCGGGTGCGCGACGACCGGCGGGTGGTAGCCTTTGCGGTTGTACTCGGTTGACTCTTCCAGCACCTGGCGCGGGCAGTAGGCGATGCAGAAGCCGCAGCCCTTGCAGCGCTCGAATATGACGTGGACGTTACCGTGCGGAGCCTTCTTGCGCTCGGCGTCGAGGGGTTTGCGCCAGTACTTCATCGTGGGTAGGGACGGGAATTATAGGCGTTGGCTGCTCACGGTCAAGGGATTGCTTCTCCGGCCCGCAGACTGCCGTATGCGGCATGGTCGAGTTTTGGAGGTTATAACAATTGACTGGACAGACAGTGGTGTTCGGATACAATTCGGTGTGCAAACGGGCTGCGAACGCAACATCCGCGGCCGCAGCGCCTGCTGCAAGATGGAAGAGAACAACAAGAATAAGGAGGTCCGAATGCGTAAACTGCTAGCACTGGCCGTAGTGGCCGGGTTGCTCATGGTCGTGGCGTGCGACCAAG
>CAZSUX010000242.1:0-4689 GCA_964610135.1 uncultured bacterium
GACGACCTCGACGGCGTCACGTCGGTGGTGATTCTCTACCGGCTGCTCACCGACCTGCAGGCAAAGGTTCGTTACTACATACCACAGAAGGGCAAAGAGAGGCATGGGCTGAACGGCGAACTGGCCGCCGAGCTTATCGGCAAGGACGCGGGTCTCGTCGTTACCGTTGACTGCGGCATTACCAACCGCGAGCAGGTCGCGTTCCTGCGGTCAAAGGGTATCGACGTGGTGGTTACCGACCACCACGAGGTGACCGAGTCGATGCCGGAAGCGGTCGCCAATGTTGACCCGAAGCGGCCGGATTCGAAGTACCCGTATCGGGGGCTCGCCGGCGCGGGCGTGGCGCTGAAGCTGGCAATGGGCGTCGCGCGCGAGACGTTCGGCCTGTCGGTTGCCGAGTTCATTTCAGTTCAGCCGCAGCAGTTCGCCATGGCCGTGCTCGGCACGCTGGCCGACCGCGTGCCGCTCACCGGCGAGAACCGGACCATCGTTGCCGCCAGCCTCGGCAAGCTCAGGGCGATTCCGGTCCCGGCGGTGCGCGCGGTCTTCGAGTACCTGAATGCCGATGAGAAGCTGACCGTGCACCGTTTCGTCACCGAGTTGCTGCCGCTGTTTGCCACTGCCGACGGCAACGAAGGCGTGCAGAAGTTCCTGACCGCGACCGAAGACGAAGCGCGGACGTGGGTCGGTGATCTGGCCCGCCGGCGCGAGGAGTGGCAGGAGCAGGTTGAGCAGACTTACGAGCTCGTCCTCAAGCATTTGTCGGTCGGGGACGGCATCGTCTTCGCCCGAGACCGGGAGCTCAACCTGCGCGCCCTCGGTTCCTGCGCCATGCGCCTGAAGGAGAAATACCAGCTTCCGGCGATTGTGATGGGCTGGCGCGGCGATGCGTGGGTAGGGGAGGGTCGCGGGGTAGAGGGAGTCAGTTTGATGGACCTGCTTTCGGCCTGCGGCCGTTTCTTCATCGACTACGGCGGGCACAGAAAGGCGGCCGGGTTCTCGATGAAGGACGAGATGGCGGAGGAGTTCATGCGTTGCGCAGAGGCCTTTGCGCACGAGCACTTCGCGGGCCGGGTCCAACCCGAGAACGTGGTCAGAGCCGATGCAATACTACCTCTGGCCGACTTCGACCCTGCACTCGTCATGCTCGCGCCGTTCGGGGAAGGCAACCCGCAGCCCCAGTTCGTGACGGGGCCGACCGAGCTCAGCTTCGCCGACGACGGCTGGGGTGTGCCGGGCAGGCCGGATCTAATTCTGCGTGCCGGCGTGGGAGTCCAGATTGACACGCGGCTTACCTACCGGTTGCTGTACACGCTCGACGACTTCGGCAGGCTGACGATACTCGAAGCCAGGCCCGAAGAGCAGTGACCAGTTTCCAGTTGCCAGTTTCCAGTGACAAACCGGACGAGGGCGGGTTCCGAGTCAGGCTGAACTCCGGACACTGGACACTGGTCACTGGTCACTGGAACCTGGGTTCTCCCCTTGCCTGACAAGACGGTTCACGTTGTCCGCAAGAAGAGCCGGGGCCAGCACGCCTGGGTCTTCTCGAACGAAGTCACCAAGACCGAAGGTAGTCCCGGGCCGGGGGATACGGTACAGGTTCTGGACCGGAAGCGGCTGCTCGGTTCCGGCATCTACAACCCGCATTCCCTCATCCGGGTCCGGCTCTACTCGGAGCAAGACGAAGAACTGGACGCAGCGTTCCTCAAGCGGCGGATTGAAGCGGCGCTGCAATACCGAAAGGCGATGCTGCCCGGTGAGAACGACTTCCGGCTGATGTTCAGCGAGAGCGACCGCGTGCCCGGACTGGTCATCGACAAGTACGGTAATCACTTCGTGCTGCAGACCTACGCGCTGGGCCTGGACATGCGGCACGACCTGGTCGTTGCTGCGCTGCGCGAGGTCTTCGACGTTGCTTCCGTAATCGAGAAGAACGACTTCCGGCTGCGCGACCCGGAGGGCCTGCCACGGCGCGCCGGCGTGTTGTTCGGGACACCCGAATCCCGGATTGTGATTTCCGAGAGCGGGGTGAAGTTCTACGTGGATGCTGCCGGCGGGCAGAAGACGGGATACTACTTCGACCACCGTCTGACCCGGCGCAAAGTGAGAGAACTCTCAGCCGGACGCAAGATACTGGATGTTTTTTCCTACACCGGCTCGTTCGCTATCAATGCGGCGCTGGGCGGGGCGGAGAGCGTGCTCGCGGTTGACGCCTCGGCCGCGGCCGCGACCATCGCCACCGACAACTCGGTCCTGAACGGGGTCGCCGACAAGTGCCAGTTCGCCACCGACAACGCCTTCACAGCTCTGGCTGAACTCGACGCGCAGGGACGTAAGTTCGACCTCATCAACCTCGACCCGCCCGCGTTCATCAAGGCCCAGAAGGACAAGAATGCGGGGATGCGCGGGTATCGGCAGATCAACGCGCTGGCGATGAAGCTCCTGCCCGCGGGCGGCATCCTCGTCTCGTCATCCTGCTCGCACTACCTGTTCTGGCAGGATATGTTGGATATGCTCGTGGCCGCGGCTCAGGACGTCGGCCGCGAGTTCACCATCCTTGACCGTACAACCCAGGGTCCCGACCACCCGGTCCAGCTCTCCTTGCCCGAGTCCGAGTACCTCCGCGGCTTCATACTGCAGGTCAGCTGACTGCAGGCGGGCGGCACCGAGCGCCGTCTTGCTTGCACGGGGTCTGTGGCAGGCAGAGTCCCATAAGTGACACTGATACATCATGTTATGATGTAATGCCGGAACTCCTATGGGCATCTGGGCCTGTAGGCGTCAGACCATTCTTGGCGCACCTCTAGGGCGACCGCGACCTCCTGTCCCTTGACTTTGCTGAGGTTATTGGTATACTTGCGCCGCTGCGGCTGGAGGCAAGGCAGTAGGCCGGACGAAGTCAGGTGCAGGATGAGAGATGTGAGAAGTCGGATGTCCGGATACTGCGAACTGGATGCTTGCGGTCGGCCGTTGTTTTCTCGTCGACAATACCATTCGAGGAGGCGTTACGACCAAGATTCTGAAGAAGCAGGTGCTTTCTCCGGGCATCAAGCGCTTCGAACTGGATGCCGCGGAGATCGCGCGTAAGGCCCTGCCCGGTCAGTTTGTTGTCCTGCGGGTCAACGAGGAGGGCGAGCGGATTCCGCTGACCGTGGCGGATGCAATCCCGGACAAAGGTATTCTCGTCATCGTGTTCCAGGAGGTCGGCAAGTCGACGCGGCTCCTGGGTTCGCTCAACGAGGGCGATTCGATTCTCGACCTGATTGGGCCGCTCGGCCTGCCTTCGCACGTCGAGAAGTTCGGGACCGTGGTCTGCATTGGTGGAGGAGTCGGGACGCCCGAGATATTCCCGGTGGCCCGCGGCCTGAAGCAGGCCGGCAACAAGGTGATTTCCATCATCGGGTTCCGCAACAAGGACCTGATACTGATGGCGGATGAGATGAAGTCAGTCTCGGATGAGCTCATCGTCGCCACTGACGACGGCTCGAACGGCACCAAGGGCTTTGTGACCGACATGCTGAAGAAGGTGATTGACCGTGGCGAGAAGGTCGACCACGTGTTCGCGGTCGGCCCGGTGATAATGATGAAGATGGTGTCGAAGTTGACTGAGCCGTACAAGATTCCGACCGTGGTGTCGCTCAACCCGATTATGCTGGACGCGACCGGGATGTGCGGAGTCTGCCGGGTTGACGTCGGCGGGGAGTCGAAGCTGGCCTGTGTGGACGGACCCGAGTTCGACGGCCACAAGGTGGACTTCGACGGCCTGATGGCCCGGTTGCGCACGTACCTGCCGGAGGAGAAGCTGTCACTCGACCAGTACGAGGCGACCCAGCCTAGGACCGGCTGCTGCGGCGGCAAAGGAGGGTGCAGGTGAGGACCCGAACCAAGGCAGAAGTCAAAGGTCAAAAGCCAGAAGCCAAAGCGACGGGCCGGACGCAGGAGCGGAGGGGCAATGCCTAAGTCGAGCCCGACCAAGACGCCGATGCGCGAGCAGGAGCCACAGGTCAGGGCTCGCAACTTCGAGGAAGTGCCCTACGGCTATACGCCGGAAGAGGCGGTCGAAGAGGCCAAGCGCTGCCTCAAGTGTAAGAAGCCGAGTTGCGTGCAGGGCTGCCCGGTCAACATCAACATACCGGGTTTCATCGGCCAGATTGCGCTTGGCAACTTCTGGGAAGCGATGAAGGTGATGAAGACGACGAACACGCTGCCGGCAATCTGCGGCCGCGTCTGTCCCCAGGAGTCGCAATGTGAGGGTTCGTGCGTGCTGGCCAAGAAGATGGAACCAGTTGCCATCGGCAATCTCGAACGGTTCATCGCCGACTGGGAGGCACAGCAGAACGAGTGTGTGATGTGCGAGATGAAGCCCAAGACCGGCAAGAAGGTGGCGGTGGTCGGTTCCGGCCCCGCCGGTCTGACCGTGGCCAGCGACTGCGCCAAGATGGGGCACTCAGTGACGATGTTCGAGGCCTTGCACAAGCCGGGCGGCGTGCTGGTGTATGGCATTCCCGAGTTCCGGCTGCCCAAGGCGATTGTGGAGCGGGAAGTGAACTTCGTCCGCTCGATGGGAGTGGACCTCCGGCTTAACTACGTCGTGGGCAAGCTGAAGAGCATCGATGAGTTCCTGACGGAGTTCGACGCGGTCTTTGTCGGCACCGGCGCGGGCAAGCCGTCGTTCATGGGCATTCCGGG
>CAZSUX010000243.1:0-4659 GCA_964610135.1 uncultured bacterium
ATGGGTACGGAGGGACAAGGCTCCGTTTCATTCGATTTCGTATCTTCGTGGCCTGGAATATCGGAATTGGGGTTCGCCAGCGGGAAGGTCAACCCAGGCAGGCACAGCTCGATTGTCGGGGACTAGAGGGCTTTCTGGTAAATACGGAAGCGCTTGGCTACCTGGCCGCCGACGCGCTCCATCTCGGCCCGCATCTTGAGGTTGTCCTCGAGTTCGTGGTGGCTGTCCATCGTCTCAAACCCGGCCGCGATTGCCGACCGCAGCATCGCCGCACCGAGCAGAACGTCGATTCCGCGACCCCGGCACTCATCCTTGATTGCGCCGAGGAAGAGGTCGAGCTGCTTCGTCTTCTTCATCGCGGCCATTATCTGCAGGATGCCAAACGGAAACAGCTGGCCCTTGCACTGGCGCAGGCCGACGTTCATGTTGGGCATACCGATTACGAAGCCGACGACTCTGCCTTCCTGTGTCACAGCTTTGACGAACCGGGGATCGATTACCGGCAGGTACTGCCTGACCAACGCGTCAATCTCGGCTTCGGTCAGCGGCACGTAGCCGTAGATATTCTGGTAGGTCGCGTTCATCAATTCGAACACGCGCCCGATGTAGGGCCGCAGCTCCTTCCTTTTCTCGAACTCGACGAGGTGAAGGTCGGCCTGCCGCGCGACGCGGGCGCTGATCTTCTCGTAGAACTCCGGCAGCCTGTCCGGCACTTTGACGAGGTAGTCGACGTAGTCCACTTCCTTGGTGTAGCCCGCCGCTTCGACGAACCGGACCAAGTAGGGGAAGTTGTGAAGCGATGCAAGCGTCGGCTCGTGGTCGAATCCATCGTAGAGGAACCCCTGCGGATCCTGGTCTGAGAATCCCATCGGCCCGACCATCTTCTTCATCCCGAGGCGCCGCGCCCATTCCTCGACGAACCCGAGCATGGCGTTGAAGACGTCCGACTCCTCGTAGCATTCGATGAAACCGAACCGGCCGACGCTCTCGCGCCGGAGCTCGTTGCTTCTCCGGTTCACGATGCCCACTACGCGACCCACAACCTTGCCGTCGCTCCGTGCCAGGGCCAGAACCGTGTCGGCGTGCTGAAACGCCCGGTTCTTCTTCGGGTCGAAGAACTTCCACTCGTCCATGTAGATAGGCGGGATCCAGAGCGGGTTGGTGCGGTTGACCCTGGCCGGAAGGTAGATGAACTCGCGCAACTCGCGGCGGTTGCGGATCTCAGCGACTTCGAGCGCCATGCCCAGTCCGGGGTCTTGGGGTTCAGGGGTTCTTGCCGGAACCCTCGGACCCTTGGCCCCCTGAGCCCTTCTTCGCCTGCGCCTTGCGCGTGTCCGAGTCCATGAACGAGAAGACGAAGCCCGGCCACAGCCGCTTCATCGTCCAGGTGAGCCAGTTCATGAACCCCGGTACGATCATCAGCTTGCCCCGCTCCATCCCCTTGATCATCGCCGCAGCAACCTGTTCGGGCTGCTTCATACCGACGTTGCCGCTGATGGCGCGAGTCTCGGGCGGCTTTGTCCGGTTCTCCTCGGCGAGCTGGGGCGTGTCCGTGTCCGGCGGACAGAGCACCGAAACCCGGATGTTGTACTGCTTCAGCTCAGCCCGCAGGACCTCGGAGAAACCGATGACCGCGAATTTGGACGGACAGTAGGCGGCGTATCCGAATACGCCGACGACTCCGAGTATCGACGCTATGTTGACGATGTTGCCTCCGCGCTCCTTCATGAAGGGAATGAGCGCCGTCACCACGTTGCGCACACCGAAGAAGTCGGTCGTCATCATTCGCTCGAACTCCTCGTAGGGTGTTTGCTCGATGTAATGGCACCAGGCAACGCCGGCGGAGTTGACGAGGACGTCGGGCACGCCGAAGCTGCGAACCGTATCGGCCATCTTCGTGTCGACTTCGGTGTGGTTCCCCACGTCCAGCTGCACTGCAAGGAACTTCTGCCCGTCCGAGGCCTTTGTCGCTTGGATCAGCAGCAGGGCGGCATCGAGCTTCTTCTGGTCGCGGGAGAAGATGGCGACGTTGGCTCCGGCGGCGGCGAACTGCTTGGCGGCTGCCAGGCCAATGCCGCTTGATCCGCCGGTGATGTAGACGGTCTTGCCCTGATAGGTTTTCACGTTCGGATGCCTCCGTATGTACGACAGCGGGTATGACTGGTGGGCATTGGCTGTTCCTGAATTACGCCTGATTATGGACTGCTCTCTGACGAAGTCAACAGCGACAACTCGGGAGCGGCCTGTCCGCAGGCCGCGTAACTGCGGTGAATCCGGCTACGGCCCGTCTGCAAGACAGACCGCGACCGATACGGACAGAGTTGCGATGGCCTGGCCGCCCGGCGGGCCACGGTGCCTGCCGCCAGGCGCGACCCCGCCGCCGATTCCGCCCCGACCATGCGGCCGCATCTGCTCCTGCATCGCCCGGCGCATTCCAGCGCTCGGTCCGGCGGTCACCGTCAGGTTTGGTCCGGTCCCGGCGCCTGCACCGAGGGAGTAGTGGCCAGAGGCGGAATCCTGCAGCGGAATGCTGAGCTCAAAGATGTACGTCCCGCTCTCACTCCGGAAGCCGGCGGCCGAACTCTACCAGCGGCGGCAAACACAGCCATCGGGCGGAAGTGAGTTGTTACGGGAACCGAGCGCATGACTCGTTAGACCCTTCGGTCGTCAGAATCCTGCGGCTGACGTCCCACTTCCCGCCTGGTGCCAGACCGGTACTACGCCTCCATGACATAGCCCCGGCGGAGCTTGACCGGCGGCGCGGCAGCACCGACAATGTCGAGCTACTATCAGGAGATGCGCTCAACACCGATGACTATGACGTTGTACCCCCAGCATGACAGAGAAAGGAAACAGTCATGAACAGCCTCGCAGCACTCGTGGACAGCATCGAGCAGAAGCGGTATTCCGGCCAGAGGATTCCCGCCGGCAGAGCTCTTGCCGCGGCGCGGGAGATCGCCTCGCGACAAGGCCTGCCCGGCTCCTATGCCGGCATGTTCGCGCCAACCAAGCTTGACTTCCGACGCGAAATCCGCGTCTTCACCGGCGAGCCCGTGCGCTCCGGCGCCGCAACCGCTCACATCCTCGGTGAAGAATGCTGCCGGCTTTTGCTGAAGCTCGAAGTCAAGGACCGGTTGGTCTCGGCGGCCCTGGCGCGGGCTGAGGCTGGGATGCTGGAAAGGCTGAGGTCGCCCGAGCGGATTCACGCACGGCACGTCGGCTTCTACTGCTGTGGTACCTGCACGGTGTCGCTCTGGCGCCACCTGGCCGCGGGTGGCCTGGACAGCCCCATGCCGCGATTCAGAAACGGCCTGCGGGTGCTGGCAACTTGCCGGTCCGGTGGCGGCCGCTGGAAGAGATTCCCGTTCTTCTATACCTTGCTGGCGCTTACCGAACTCGAGGTGCCGGAAGCCGGAAAGGAGCTGCGCTGGGCCGCGCCGGCCGCCGAGCGAAGTTTGAAGGCACTGCGCGGAGCCGGTCGCTTCTCGAAGCGACGTCGGGCCGTGCTCGAGCAGGCTCTAGCCCGCGCCGGCTAGGCATGGGCGGTTGTCAACGTAGGACGGCCGGATGTTTTTGACTCCTGTCTGCTGCGCGCCTAAACTGTCTTACCGAGGCGCAGGATGCCGCGGGAGAGATACTGCCGAGTGTTGGACTTCCTTCCGATGACGGAGAAAGGAGTTTGGCTATGAAGACTGCAATCACCGCTGCTCTGGTCATGCTGGCCGCGGTTTCGTTCGCCGACTGGACGAGCATCGGGCCCGAAGGCGGCCCCATCTACTGCGGCACGGTCGCGGCTACCAGTCCGCCGACCGTGTACGTGGCCTCGACGTCTTCGGGTGCTCCGCTGCTCAAGACTAACGACGGCGGCGACAATTGGCAACCGGCGGGCGCGGCTCTAAGCAGCTATCCCCACGTACTGGTTGCGCACCCGGCGGACACGAATCGGCTCTACGGCTCTTACAGCTCCATCTTCTATCGGACGTTCGACGCGGGCACGACCTGGAACCAGTCCTCGCTCGGCTCCAACACCTACGGCAACGACATCGCGGTGAACCCGCTCAACCCGGAAGTCATCTACGTAGCCGGCTACAAGCACGACGGCACGGCCTGGAGGATGACCTCGCTCAGGAGTACGAACGAAGGTCAGTCCTGGGTCGCAACCCAGATCGACACCTTCCCCAGCACCACGGTCTACTCGGTCGCGATCGACCCGGTGGACACCAACGTCGTCTACGTCGGCGCGTACGTCGACACCTTCTCTGTCGTCTTCAAGTCCACCGACTGCGGGACCTCCTGGACGCCGTTCAACCTGCCGGGCAGGTACTACTATATCTACTCGCTCTACGTCAGCCCGGCCGACCACAACATCGTTTTCGCCGGCACGCTCTACGGCGTCTGCCGGTCGACCGACGCGGGCGAAACCTGGACCCGCCGGAGCACCAACAACTACAACTACCGGATAGTCTCGGTGCCGGGAAATCCCGACCTGATGTACTCCGCGGCCTACACCAATGTCTACCGCTCGACCGATGCGGGCCTGACCTGGGCCGCGTGCGGCTCGGGCATCAACGGCACCACGATCCGAACGGTGCTGACCGTGCCGGACGAATCGAGCACGGTCTACTGCGGCTCGACCGCCGGCATGTTCAAGTCCACCGA
>CAZSUX010000244.1:0-4634 GCA_964610135.1 uncultured bacterium
TGGACGTGAGCGACGAGAAGTGGATGAAGAAGGTCGGAGTCGTCACCTGCCTGATGGACGACATCCCCTGCGACGAGAAAACTAGCATCGCGGTTGTCTGCGGTCCGCCGATCATGATGAAATTCGTGAACCAGAAGTTGCTCGACGCCGGTTTCCAGGGTGAAAACATCTACCTGTCGATGGAGACGAACATGTCGTGCGGCGTCGGGCAGTGCCGCCATTGCCGGCTCGGGCCCTACCTTACCTGCAAGGACGGCCCGGTCCTCACCTGGGCGCAGATCAAGGACATCGAGAACCCCTTCGTATGACGGAAGCGACGCGCACCACCTGCCCGTTCTGCCTCAACGGTTGCATATCGGGTGTGGAGTTCAACGGCGTAGAGCACAAGATGCACTACTTCACCGACGCCGAGGTGAACCAGGGCAGGCTCTGTCCGCGCGGCAACAGCGCGAACATCGTGCTCGACCATCGGGACCGGCTCTGCCGGCCGTTGCTTGACGGTAAGGACACGACCTGGTCTGAGGCCGAGGCCCTGGTGAGGCTCTGGCTCTCCGAGGTGAAGCCGGAAGAACTGGGCATCGTGTACAGCCGGGGCCGCGCCGCGGACGAGGTCCGTCGGCTGCACGGCCTGGCGCAGGAGCTGGGCACGCCCAAACTCGCGTGCGGGCACATCGAGCCGGAGAATGCATTCAACCATCGCCTCGAAGGCGTGCCTGAGGCTACGCTGGCGGACATTGAGTCGGCCAAGGCTATTCTGCTTATCGGAGACGTGTTCAGCACGTCGCCGGTGGCGAGCTGGCGGATACTGGATGCGCGCTACAAGGACCGGAAGAACCGGATGGTGGTCGTGGACTCGGTCAGGACGCGACAGGCCGGGTTCGCGCACATCTTCGTTCAGGTCAGGCCTGGAACCGAGCCGTTCGCGCTCCTGGCCCTGGCCGCGCTCATCGACCCGGCGGCTGCTCCCGGGGTGGAAGTCGAGCGGTTCGCCGCCCTGGCCGGGGTGGACCGGCAGCAGCTTGAAGCGGCGGCAGCGATGCTCGGGCCGTCGGTGCCGGGATTCGTGGGCAGCGCGATGCACACCGGGCGCGTACGTCATCCGGTGTTGCACAGCCTTGCCAGCCAGCTTGCAGCCAGGGCAAGCTCCAAGCAATTCACGGGATTCCGCGAGACTGAGCTGCCGTCCGGCCCGATGCGTTTCTCCGACCTGCGCAAGGCAATGGGCGAGGGCCGCATCAAGATGCTATTCTGGACCGGTGGGCTCTTTCCGTTCAGCTATGGAGAGTTGCTACCGGAGACGGCTAAGGTCGAACGCCTGGTCGCCACGGCCATCTTCAGGCCCGACCCGCCGGTGAGCGGATTGGTTCTGCCGATGACGGCCGAACTTGAACGGGCTTCGGTCGGCCGGTCGTACTGGGGCAGCATTGAGCGTTCACCACTTGCCTCCCCGCTCAGCGGCACAAGACCTTTTGGCAGCGTCCTGGAGTGGTTCGGCCAGGCCGAGGAGAAGAGCGGAGCTTCGCCGAAGTCCGTTGGCCCGGCCGAAGTTATTGAAATGGCGGCGCGGGCGGCCGGGCTTGCCTACCCGGAGAGCGAGTGGCTGCTCATGGGAGAGAAGAAGGCGATCGGCCTGCGCGGATTCCATGACCCGGAAAACGAGGTCTCGATCAACCGTGCTGGTGCGGCCCGGCTGGGCGTATCCGGCCGCAACTACCTGCTGGTCAAGAGCCCGGCCGCGGAACGCGAGTTCCGGGTACGGGTGAGTGATGGGGTGCCGGACGGCGTGCTGATGATCGGCACCAACGTCCACACCAATCGCTGCCTCTTCCCGTTGGTTGAAGATGGGTTGACCGGCGAGGTCACAGTGGCGCCGGTCGGTGTATCAGTTGAGAAGACAGAACGCGTGCCGGTTGCGGGCGGCGAGAATCTATCGGTGTGGGCATGAAGCGCATCGTTCTGAGGCCGGACTACTGCATTGGCTGCCGGTCCTGTGAGGCGGCGTGCCGCAGCCGGTTTAAGGGCGAGGCCCGGATTCGCCACGGCGAGGTCACGGCCGACGCGCTGTTGCCCCAGGGGTGCCGGCACTGCGACGAGCCCTTGTGCGCCGCTGCCTGTCCGTTCCAGGTGATTGTCAAGAACCCAGACACCGGGGTGGTCCGTAAGTCCGATTTCCACTGTGTCGGGTGTCGGTCATGCGCGCTGGCGTGTCCGTTCGGTGTCATCCAGCCCGGACTCGTCAGGCACATGTCCCAGAAGTGCACGCTCTGCAGCGACCGGCCCGAGGGACCACGCTGCGTTCAGACCTGTCCGACCGGCGCGCTCCAGTTTGTCGAAGAGGAGACGTTGACCGAGAAGAAGGCGGGCGTCGCGTTTGCGGTAAGGTCGGTGCATGGGAGACGCTTGTGACGAGCCTGACCGGCTGGCAGTTGGCGTTCGCGTTTGTGGTATTCCCCGGGTTCATGTTCACCTCCTTCGTCGGACTGGTTCTCACCTGGGTCGACCGGTTCGTTTCGGCGCGGGTGCAGTGGCGCCAGGGCCCGCCCATCTTCCAGCCGTTTGCCGACATGCTCAAGCTGCTGCTGAAGCAAACGGTCGTACCGGACGGCGCCGCGAAAGCCGCTTTCCTGTTGGCCCCGATTCTCGGTTTTGCCGCGATGTGTGTCACCGCGGTCCTGCTCTTCTACGCGAATTTCTTCCCGCAGACTTCCTTTGTAGGAGACCTGATCGTGCTGGTGTACCTGTTCGCCCTGCCGCCGCTGGCCGTCATCATCGGAGCTTCGGCTTCGCGCAATCCGCTGTCCGCGGTCGGCGCGTCGCGGGAGATGACGCTTTATCTGGGGTACGAGTTGCCCTTCTTGCTGGCGCTCGTCGTAGCCATCATCCATGCCGGAGGCGCGATTCGGCTGGGCGATCTGGTCCTTGCCCAGCAGGCCGGCGGGCCGTTCCTTGGCTCGATATCCGGGGCCATCGCCGCTATCATCGTTCTCATTTGCATTCAGGCGAAACTCGGCTATCCTCCGTTCGACATGGCCGAAGCTGAGCAGGAAATCATGTCCGGCGTGCTGATAGAGTACTCGGGCGTGGCGCTCGCCATGTTCCGCCTTACCAAGGCGATGATGCTATTCCTGATGCCGTGCTTCCTGGTCACCGTCTTCTGGGGCGGGCTCACCAGTTGGTGGGCGATCCTCAAGCTGCTGGCGGTCGTCGTACTCATCATCCTCATCAAAAACACCAACCCGCGGTTCAAGATCGAGCATGCGCTCCGTTTCTTCTGGTTCATCTTGGGCGCGCTGGGAATAGCGGCCGTGATACTGGCCTTTGTCAAGTTATGAAAGACCCGCGCGTCTGGGGATTGAAGAAGTCGCCGTGGGTGTACCATCTGGCCGCGGCTCCGTGCAACAACTGCGACATAGAAATCCTGGAGTTGCTGACCCCCAGGTACGACGTGGAGCGGTTCGGAATCGTGCTGGTGGGCTCGCCGCGCCACGCCGATGCCTTGCTGGTAACGGGTGTGCTGAATCGCAAGTCCCTGCCTCGGGTGCTGGAAGTGTACGAACAGACGCCGAAGCCGTGCCTGGTCATCGGCGTCGGAACCTGCGCCTGCGGCAAGCAGATTTTCCGGAATTCCTACAACGTGGTCGGCCCCTATGACAAGTACATGCCGGTGCACGCCTACATACCCGGCTGTCCACCCAAGCCCGAGGCGATGATACTCGGAGTGGTGAAGGCGCTGAGCAAGCTATGAGAGAAGCCGAAGCAAAGCTGATGCAGCTGATACCGACGGCCGAGGTGTACGAGCACAACCCACGCCGCCTATACATCCGGATACCGCGCGAGCGGATTACCGAGGCGGCCAAGCTGCTGCACCGTGAGTGCGGCATGCGGCTGGCGATATGCACGGGCATCGACACCCGCGAGGGATTCGAGGTTCTCTATCATTTCTCGGAAGACAGCACCGGCATAATGTACACGCTGAAGGTGCTGGCCCCCAAAGACGACCCGAGCATAGAATCTCAGGCTCCGTGGTTCCCGGCGGCCGACTGGATCGAGCGCGAAATGCACGAGCTCCTCGGCATCGATTTCCCGGGCCACCCGAACCTGATACCGCTGCTCACTTCCGACACCGATTGGGACAAGGGCAAGTTCCCGTTGCGGCGGGACTACGGGCGGAGAAACGAGGCCCATGAGCAATAGGCGCATCGTACCGATTGGCCCTTATCACCCCCTCCAGGAGGAGCCGGAGTTCTTCAAGCTCATCGTCGAAGGCGAAACCGTCGTGGACCTTGAAATCAACCTGGGCTACAACCACCGGGGACACGAATTCGTCTCTCCGGAGCTGACCTATGACCAGATTCCATTCTTGGTCGAGCGCATCTGCGGCATCTGCTCGAATTCGCACCCGCTGGCCTGCGTGCTGGCAATCGAGGACTGCGCCGGCATCAAGCCCCCGCCGCGGGCCGACTACATACGTTCGATCGTGCAAGAACTGGAACGGATCCACTCGCACCTGCTCTGGGTCGGCCTGGCCGGCCACTTCATCGGCTACAACACGGTCTGGATGTGGGCGTGGCGATACCGTGAGCACGTCCTGGAGCTGTTCGAGATGATTACCGGCAACCGTAATCACTACGCCA
>CAZSUX010000245.1:0-4628 GCA_964610135.1 uncultured bacterium
AAGCCTCGCCGCAAGCCGACGTGGCTTGAGCGCCAGAAGAAGACAATGACGCCGGCCATGCTCGCGCGCCAGGCGTACATCAGCGAGGCGTTGGGTTCAGCGATGGCCGCGGTCCAGACCAAAGACCGTCCCAAAGGTGAGGCAATGATGTGGTACAACTGGCTCACGTTGCTCGCCAGCGCGGCCTACGACACGCTGCCCGGCACGCCCGAGCGGGAGAAGGTGCTGGAAGATGCGCTCAAAGACCGGCCCGACCAAGCGCTGGCCCGCAAGTTCGCGGCCCTCGCCTTGGATGGTCTCGACCGACAACTCAGGAGAAAGTGAAGGCTGCCCGCTTCAGCGCGGACAGCCTTGCCGAGCGTGAGCTAGTTCTCGGTCTATTCGGTCAGGATCACCTTTCTGCTGAAGTGTTGGTTCTCGGCAGCCAGGGTGCAGAAGTAGACCCCGCAGGCACAACTGCGCCCCTTGGTGTCCTGTCGATTCCAGACGAGGTTGTAGTAGCCCGGCTTCTGCTCGCCGTTGGCCAGCGTGGTCACCAGCTTGCCCGCGATGTCGTAGAGTTTCACGCTGACTCGGGTCGTTGGGGACTGTACCGGATTGCGCCGCGTTCCAACGCGGCGGGGACTGTCCCCAACGGCGGGACCAGACGCCGCGTAGCTGATTGTCAGTCTGGTTCTCGCCGGATTCGGGAAGGGGTGGGCGAAAGTCGGAAGCTTGGTCAGATTGAGGCTGCCCGGGAGTCCGGGGGCTGCAACTCTGTCCCGGGTGTCAAGGGCAGAAGCGAATTAAGGGTGCTGTCCCCGAAATCCCCCAAACAGGCCGACCCGGATGAATAATCTTTTATTATGTCCCCGGAATTACCCCGGCTCCGGTGACCCCCATGCTGTCGCGCCACTTGTCCCAGTGCTTCTGCGAGTCCGGCAGGAAGCACGTAGCTCCCCAATCAGTCGAGTCAATCGGGTTGAGACGCGCACGCACGCGCATCGCCAGTCCGGCCGTCGCCGGTAGCGACGGCAGACTCGGCGCTATCATCTGGCCGTACCGGCTGTATCCGGCCGTGGTGTCATAATAGAACTGCAGCGAATCCGGCCATACCCGCGTGAACCTGAACTTCAACTTCTTCCCTCTGACGATGGACTCGGGGTAAGAGGTATTCAGGTAGAACCTGACCCATTCATGGTCAACATCGCCATCAACGACATGGGGATAGGCAAGGGGCGTCCCGCCGGGGTAGGTCGAGACGGCCAAGCCGTACTCGTGCCCTGTGCATTTGGAGCCCACAAACAGCTCCACGTAACAACCTCCCGCCGCGCTGTCCAACTCATCGAAGTTAACCGTCACTACCTGACTGACGTATTGCCCGGCAGTGTCGTGCGCATGCGTCCATCCGCTCTGCCCCGCCGTGCGTGGCTCGACGTGATAGGCTGACAGGAGTGCATACGATATGACGTAACTCAGTGCGATGCCAAGAACTACCCGTAGCTTCAGCATTCTACCCTCCTAAGGTTTGACTATGCGAAGAACCTCGGACCGCGAACCCTCCGATACTTCCACAAAATAGACTCCAGAATGCAGTCCGACCGTGTTCAGCTCAATGGCACCTCCTTTCCGCTTCGCTGCTTTGACGTAGGCAACTCTGCCGGCAGCGTCAAGCATGGCTACTCGTGCCCCGGCAGCCGCGCCGCTGACCCGCACAAAGTCACGCACGGGATTTGGCGCGACGCTGACCATGACGACGCCGGGTGGCGGTGCTTGCCTGCTTTCGGAAACACCCACGGCCGTCGTCTCGTAGATAGCCACGCCCGACTGCATGAGCACAACGTAGAGCAGACCGTTCGAGTAGGTAAGCCTGAAGGCCGCATCCGGCGTGGCGAGGCTCCCCACACGGACAGGCTGCGCTGGGCCGTCTAAGCGATATATGTCAAGTCCATTCACACCACTAACATAAACCCTGCCCTCTCCCAGCGCCGCGTCCGAGGGGAAGTAGCTGGCAGGAGCCGCTGAGAGCAGGCGGAAGTCGGCCGGGTCGGCGACGCTATAGACGAGCAGCGTGTCGCATACGTATGGGACATAGGCGAATGTGTCTCTGATCGCCACCCCGAGGGAGTAGACGCCTCCGCCGGCAATGACTTGAGGATTCGAAGGGTCTGCGACGTTGACGACCTTCAGGTTACCGCCACCGGCAATATATGAGAGGGTCTCCTCCACTGCGACCTTGAAATACTGCCCGTCGCCAGAGACGCAGCTTCCCACCAGCACCGGCTCCCTCGGCTTCGCGACATTGACAATCTGGAAGCGTGTCGCCTCTGCCACGTACACGAAGCTATCGCGAAGGACCATGTCCTCCGGGTAACCGAATAGCTCACACATGCCTGCGGAGACCGGGTTGGACGGATTCGCCACATCGACAGCCCTGAACTTCGGTCTAGGCCACCCGATGTAGACGAAGGAGTCCAGAGCAACGGCGGTCGCCAAGACCGGCGCCTGACCCGCAGTGTCATAGGAACCGAGCGTAGTTGGTCTTCTCGGGTCGCCGACGTCGAGTATCTTGAGTCCAGACATCCTGTCAGCCACGTACGCCCTACCATTGTCAATGCAGATGTCCATGGCCATGTCAGCATCCATCAGCAAAGTGTCCTGAACGGGCAGCAGTGTATTCCGCGTGTCGTATATCTGCAAGCCTGTCCAGTCGGAACCGACGAATGCAGATCGAGCCAGCCCGCTGGCCCAAATCCCCTCACCCCATCCCGGTCTTCCGGCAGAACCCAGCAGCCGGGGATGGGTCGAATCGGCCACTGACACAATTGTCATCTTATCCAGGTACGTCTCGCCAGCTCCGTATACGAGCGTGTCAATTAGGCACACGTCACTTCCCCCGACCGAATCCAGTGAACCAATCTGGTGTGGCAGAGACGGGACAGCAACGTCGAGGATGTGAAACGTAATGTCGCCCGGCTCGCTGCCACGGGTTGTGACATAACAGAGATTCCTCCTCGCCTCCACCTGCTCGATGTTACTGCCCCACGAGCCGATTCGGTGCGGGTTTGTGGGATTGGCGACGTCGATAACGTATAGGCCCCAGCGGTCGCCGAGAAAGGCGGCGTTGCCCGCTACGGAAATCAAGCCGCCTGAATCAACACATGCCCCGCGGAGGACCGGGCTGGCAGGATTCGAGATGTCGTAGATGCGGAACGAGTCGTCACCGCTGATGGTGTAGACCAGCGAATCCTGCAGCGCGAAGTCGTTCAGCGGTATCGGAGTCCACGAGAGCCGCACCGGATTCTGCTCGTCTGCGATGTCGTAGATTTCCAGCCCCCTGCGCGAGCCGACGTAGAGCAGCGTCTCCACTACCTTCACCCGGCACATCAGCCCTTCGGCATTGATGTCCGAGAGCAGCTCGATTGACAGCGAATCATGCCTGGAGAACCTGAGCAGGCTCACGCCCGAACCGCGAGCCAAGGCCACCAGCGTCTCGCTTGGCGTGACCCTTCCGTCCACATCATACGACGGCCCGTATGACCAGCGCCCAATGCACTCAAGACCGCTGCCGGAATCCGTCCTGACCCTCGTGTAATACGGGTCCTCAATCCCTCGTTCCTTCAGCCACCTCGCCCGCATTCTCGGATGCACCCGGCTCAGCGATTCCTGTACGGCGGCCTGCTCTTGAAACGCACGCGGAAAGCCCCCGGCCACGCCGGTCGTGGCCAACAACCCCAATCCCAAGAGGACCGAAATCGCTCTTGTCATGTCTCCATTGTAGAACTCGATGCCGGCTTGTCAAACCGCGGAATCCGATCCTCCTCACGTGAGCACGGCTCCGGACTATACCGTGACCGCCAGCGGTTGTCGGCCGTCCCGTGCGTAACTGCCGCTCTATCCGTGAGCATAGTTTGACTTCTCGCCTGAGCAGGTGACAATCTAGGCGTGAGTATGCTGCAGAACCGAAGCCGTGACTGCCTCGGAGAGGTGTTTGGTTGAAGGGCATCGAAATCCGGCCGTTCGTGATTGAGGATACCGATGAGGTGCTCGAGGTGTGGAGCCTTGCCGGTATGACCACGCCGGAGCGGAATCCGCGCGCCGACATTCAGAAGAAACTCCGACACAGCCCGGAGTCGTTCTTCGTAGGTACGCTGGAAGGGAAGGTCGTGGCCACCGTTATGGTCGGATACGATGGGCACCGTGGCTGGATTTACTCCTTGGCGGTCAGGCCTGACCTGCAGCGTAAGGGTATAGGTACACAGATGATGGAGCACGTCGAGAACTGGCTCAGGCAGCAAGGCTGTCCCCGCGCCAAGCTGCAGATTGACGAGGCCCGAAGTGACGTGGCCGGGTTCTACAAGAAACTCGGCTACGAAGTGCAGCCGCTGGTCAGCATGGCCAAGTGGTTTCGAGTTACCTGAGTCCGGAGTAGATGGCCACGAAGACATGAATCCGGATGAAACGAAATACAGGCTTGCCTGGCTATTCTATTTCGTGCCTTTCGTGCTTTCGCGGCTTGAGAATCGAATTCAGGTGAGTCTCGGAGTCTTGACTTCAGCCTCTGAGGCGAATAGAATTGGCGAGAGTTTCCAAAGCGCCCGTAGCTCAATTGGATAGAGTGCCGGACTACGAATCCGTAGGTTGCGCGT
>CAZSUX010000246.1:0-915 GCA_964610135.1 uncultured bacterium
TTGCCCAGACCTTCTGCACCAGCGCGTCGAGGAGATACCGGTCGTGCGCAATCAGCACCACTGCACCCTTGAATGCGGTCAGATACTCCTGCAGCCACTCGATGGAACGGATGTCCAGGTAGTTGGTCGGCTCGTCCAGCAGCAGCACGTCCGGCTCCTCAAGCAGCATCCGCGCCAGGGCCAGCCGCACCTGGAAGCCGCCGCTCTGCGTCCGCGTCTGTTTATGGAAGTCCTCTTCCGCGAACCCGAGGCTCATCAGCACCTTCTCGGCCCGGGGCTGACGGTCGTAGGCATCGTGACCGAAGTGGTGCTGCAGAACGGAATATCTATCCAATACCTCCTGCAGCTCGTCGGCCGGCATGTTCGCGTCCTTCATACGATGCTCGAGCTCAATCATCTCTGCCTGCACATCGTCCAGGTGCTTGAACGCGGTCATCGCCTCCTCCAGCACGGTTCGCTCGCCCACAACCGCACCGGTCTGCGGCAGATACCCGATGCAGGTGCCCCTTCTCTTGTCCACCGACCCGCGCGTCGGGTCGAGCTCGCCCGACATCAGTTTCAGGATTGTCGACTTGCCCGACCCGTTCGCACCGGCGAGCCCGATTCGGTCCTCAGGTCCGACGAACAGGTTCACGTCCCGATAGAGCTCCTGGGTGCCGAATTCCATCGTGACGTTTGAGAGGGAAATCACCTGCCAAGACTACCCCGAAACGCCCGCCATTCAAGAACGGTGGGCTACCCGCGTTGGTTCGGCGAACCTCGTACAACGTTGACCTCTGAGGTCCCTGTCGGACAGTGCATCGTTTGCCGGCGTCACCCTTTGAGCTTACGGGGAACGAACAACGATGGACGATACATGCCGCGCCTTGACCCCTGTTTCTCTCGGTCTCGGCGGCTAGTCGTCAGTCTTGCGGT
>CAZSUX010000246.1:925-4621 GCA_964610135.1 uncultured bacterium
TTGATCGCTCTGGCCCGCGCTCCGGCTTCCTTCAGCCACCCCACTTCGCTCTGGCCGCTCCGCTTGCGCTCGTCTTCCATCTCCTGGCGGGTCCTATGCAGCCAGTCCATCCAATCCAGTCCGTCAATCTTCATATCTGAGCACCTCCTCGGGAGTCTTCACGCGCAGCACCTGATACCCCTCGCGCAGGTTGACTGCTCCGATGCTTCGTTCCGCCCAGTCATTGGCGATGTGGCGGAGATTCAGCGACACGAGCACGTCTGCCTTGCCTATGGTAGCAAAGGCAACATGCCTTGCGTCATTTAGGTGCTGCCGCGGAATGACCTGCTCGTTCAGATAGACCGCTGTCAGCCGGGCCACCTCTGCTTCATCGGCCTCCAGTATCTGCACGTCTGCCAGCAACGCCATCAGTTCAGACCGGAGAGGTTCGGCCGCGCGGTCCAGCTCCAGGAACGTTACCGGTGACGTGACGGCGTTCAGCAGTCCGAGCCGGACCTGCTCGAACAACGCAAGCGCGGCCTCGCGCCGGATGACGTTACGCGGCTCCTTGTCGAAACAGAAGCCGAATACCGAGGTCTCGAGGTAGAGCAGCGGTCTGTGCTTCGCACTCACGGTTCAGTATAGCCTCTCTGGTCAGGCCCGTCAAACGGGCACGCTGGCCGCAAGCCGCGAGCTGTCGGCCGTTAGCTGTCAGCCGTTCGCTGTCGTGCCCGCTACTCATCGTTCCACGCTCATCACTCATCGCTCTCCGCGAACCCGACCATCTTGTCCTGCGGCGGTTTGCGGCGGTTTGACACGATGGCCATTGGGCCTAGAATCGAATCATGACAAGAGCGATTTCGGTCCTCTTGGGATTGGGGTTGTTGGCCACGACCGGCGTGGCTGTTGACTTTCCGCGTTCGTTCCAGGAACAGGCGGCGGTGCAGGAGTCGCTATCGCGCGTGCATCCGAGGATGCGGGCGAGGTGGCTGAGGGAACGCGGGTTGGACGATTCGTACTACACGACATTCCACCGGCCGGAGAGCACGGGTTTGGTGTGCCGCGGCCGCTGGCCCTGGGGACCAAGCTGGGAGCTTGCGGGTCGGGATACGTTCCTCTACCTCGGGTCGGGTTCCGGTGTCAGGATTCTCTCCATAGCTGATTCTGTGCAACCGAAGATGCTCGGCCAGATCAACGCCCGAAGCCTGGTCAGCCAGGTCGTCGTCCAAGATTCCCTCCTCTTCGTTGCCTGCGGTTCCTGGGGTGCGCAAATCTACTCGGTCTCCGACCCGGCCAATCCGCGTGAGCTTGGTTCAATGGACGCGGTCATCAGCGACGTCTGTGTCGAGGATTCGTTCTGCCACGCAGTTGGCGGTGATAGCCTCCGAATCTACAACGTGGCGAGACCAAACCTGCCCAGTCTTGTGGGTGCCATTCGTGACAGCGGTGACCTTGTTGTTGTGGCCAATGGTCATGCCTTTTCCGCCGGACGCTGGATGATGAATATCTACAACGTGACTGACCCGTCACATCCTACCTGGGCCAACTCCCGCGGCGGCCCGGCCTACGCGATGTTTGTCAGACGCAACCTGCTCTTCTGCTCATCGGTGCAGCCGGATAACATGACCGTGCTGAACATCAGCGACCCGCTCAATATCACGCAGGTAAGCAAGGTCGACGGTTATGGTGGTGAAGGTTTGTGCGTTGACGACTCGTACGCCTACCTTTCCTGCACATATGAACACCACGGCTTGTTCGTAATAGACGTGAGCGATTCCAGCCGTCCCGTGATGCACGATAGCATCGACCCTGAGGGCGTGGAGGAACTGGAACCGTACGTTCCTCGTCCGAACTCCTACGGCTACCTTGCCGACCACTACGGTGGACTCGTCGTGCTTGACCTTCACGATGCCAACTCGATTTCAGAGGCGTGGTCGGGATACAAGGCGGACCAATCCGTTGACATTTCCGTAGACAACGGGCGTGCCTACATTGCCAACGGCTGGGTGGGCACGCAGATAGTGGATATTAGCGACCCGACTCGGCCTGCATCGCTGGGAGTGTATGACACGTCGGACTCGCGCGGCACCAATGCGGTCGCAGCGCGGGACTCCTTCGCCTTCGTCGGCATGTCCGGCGCCTATGGTCGCCGGTCGCTTCGGGTACTAGACGTCAGTGACCCATCGGACCCGACGCTTGCGGCAGAGGACTCCTGCCACGGTTGGCCGCAAGACTTCGTTCTGCGCGACTCGTTGCTGTACATGGCTGAAGCATACATGTTCCAGGTCTTCAACGTCGCCCGGCCAAGAGAGCCGGCGCGGGTGGGGAGCTGCGCGACGGGCACCTACGCGGATGACGTCGAACTGGCTGACACTATCACGTACATCTCAGGTAGTCCACTCAAGATCATCAAAGTGGCACGACCGGATAATCCGACAGTCGTAGGCAGTTGGAACCGGGGCGGGTCTGGTATCTGCGGGGTTGTCACAATCCTCTACGCGGTCGGTCAGAATGCTCAATTCTGGGCGCTGAGCGTGGCACAACCGGCGAGTCCACGTCCACTCGACAGCCTCCACCTGCCAAGCTACGACGCATCCGATGTCGTGGTAGTGGGTTCGACTGCCTACGCCAGCGAGAACGTGATTCGCATTCTGGACGTATCCGACCCTGGTAGCCTGCGGCTCGTCGAACAGGCGGATGTGCCCTACTGGACGCCGCGCCTAGTTTATTCCGGCCCGTACATCTATGCCTGCTGTGCGGAGGGCGGAGTCTGCGTGCTGGAAACGGTGCCGCCGGGTGTCGAGGAAATCGGCACCGCGCGGAGGCCACGTGCCCTGACCGTGTTGCCCAGCGTCACGAGTGGCCGGTTGACCTTGGAGGGGCCGTGGCCACGCCCAACAGGGGTACTGGCAGTGTTCGATGTAACGGGAAAGGAGGTGATGAAGGCTGCCATGCCTGCGCAGCATGGCGAAGCGTCTGGACGATGGCCCGTTGACCTAACACGCCTGTCTTCGGGTGTTTACGTCCTGAAGCTGGAAACAGAAGGCGTGATTGAGACTGGGAAGATCGTAATCAATAGGAGGTAGAAGATGAGGAACGTCTATCTGGGGCTCATCGTGGTTGTAACTGCCGCAGTTGCCTCAGTTACTGCCTACCACGTGGAGCCACGTACCGCCGCCATGAGCGGCAAGGTATCGGGAGACCCGCAGACCGGCGGCGTCTCCCAAGAGGTGGTCGCCTGCTGGGACAGTCTCGAAAGGGTAGAGCTCTTCGCTGGTGCCAGAGGCAACGGCGGGGCGTATCATGTGACGGTGTACGATGGCAGCACGCCGGTTATGTCGAGCGACGGAACTCAGACCCAGAACGAGAGCTGGGTGAAGTTCGAGAACTGGAATACGCAGGTTGCGTTCACGAAGGGGAAGCAACTGACCATCAAGTTCACCCGGTCGGGGTTGGACTCAGCAATTTGACATGCTAGCCTCAAGACCTAGAATCAAGCCATGAACCGGCGGCGGTTGTGCGTCCTTGTCCTGCTCGGAGCGGCGGTGGCCTTCGGCGGCAGGCTGTCGTTCCAGGAGCAGGCGGCGGTGCAGGAAAGCTTGTCGCGCGTGCATCCGAGAACGAGGGCCAGTTGGCTCAAGGAACGCGGGGTTGATGATCCTTACTACACCGCCGTCAGGATGCCGGATAGCGGCCAGGGATTACGTGAAGTGGGCC
>CAZSUX010000247.1:0-4619 GCA_964610135.1 uncultured bacterium
GGCGACGCTGCGCGTCGTCTGCGGAATCTGCGGTTAGTCCCGGTCGGGCGCTCTTTGTGGTTCAACACCCGAATCTCGCCGGTTCGAGCCGCGAACCATGCCATCCGAGCCGGTCCCGGACGTGCGTGGAAGCCCATGCATCGCCGGCATTCTCGGTTTGCTTCTGTCGGGCCGGCAGTCTATAATAGACTTTGCCGTACACAAGAGCAGCGATTCCGCGTAAGCTGGACAGGCTTCGTGCAGAGGAGGCTATGTGAGATACGCAATTCTATTCCTGGCTGCCGCCGTCCTGCGGGCCGGGACAATGACCGAGAACATCGACTTCAGCAAAGGTGACTTCCGGCTGGCCGACCACCAGGGTTACGAACTGGTCATCGGGCAGGCGATGGACGTGACCGACCAATCCGGCGCCCCGCAGTTGCCGGTGCGGCGGGTCTCTCTGGCCCTGCCCGTCCGCGCCCGCGTAACCGCAGTCCGGGCCAAACCCGAAGCCTGGGTCGGGCTGCAGGCAGACGTTACGGTGTTCCCCGCTCAGCAACAGGCAATCCTGTCCAGTACGAAAAAGCTGGCCGCAGTCACGGCGCCGGACCCTGCGGTCTACACGTCAAGCCGGCCCTGGCCGGACCAGCCCGCAGTCTGGACCGGAACGAGCACGCGCGACGGCCAGACCGTTGTCGACCTGCTCGTCTACCCGGTTCGCTACACGGGCAGCAACCGACGACTGGAGTACTGCTCCCGCTTCGCCGTGACGGTGGAATACGACCCGCTCCCCCCGGCTGCGTCGCTCGACCTCGATGCTTTTGACTACGTCATCGTTACGTCGACGACGTTTGACACGGTATTCCAGCGCCTGGCCGACTGGAAGACCCAGAAGGGCGTCCGCACCGTTGTCCGGCACATCGACTGGGTGACCGGTGCCTATCCGGGTCGCGACGACGCGGAGAAGCTGCGCAACTACATCAGAACCCTGCCCGATTCCGGCGTGGAATACGTCCTGCTCGGCGGCGACGTCAACGTCATCCCGTCCCGCAAGGCATTCGCAATGGTCAGCGAGGGCAACATCGACCCGCGCGAGGATTCCCTGCCCTGCGACCTGTACTTCGCCGACCTCGATGGAACCTGGGACGCCAACGCCAACGACGTGTTCGGGGAGGTTGACGACTCGGTCGACCTCTACCCTGACATCACGGTCGGCCGGGCTCCGGCCGAAAACATCGCCGACGCCCGCGCCTTCGTCAACAAACTGCTGAAGTACGAACGCTCGCCGTCGCCGGCCTACCTTGACAACGTCCTGTTCTTTGCCGAAGTCATGTGGTCGAACCCCTATACTGACGGTGGCGTCCACAAGGACCGGCTCGAAAACGCCAGCTTCTCGACCGGCTCCGAGGTAACCAAGCTCTACGAGCGCTTGGGGAATGAGAGCCGGACGTCGGTCATGGCCGCAATGCGGCAGGGCCAGAACTTCCTCAACCATGACGGCCACGGCTGGATTGACATCATGAGCTGCGGTTCATCGTACATGCGCACGAGCGACTGCGACACCATCACCAACCCCGACCATGGGATACTCTATTCCATTGGCTGCTGGACGACCGCTTTCGACCAGAACTCCATCGGCGAGGCCTGGGTCAACAACCCTGACGGCGGCGGCGTGGCGATGATCGGCAACTCATCGTACGGCTGGGGCTCACCCGGCAATCCCGGCTTCGGTTACTCGGACAAGTTCGACGACCGGTTCTGGTGGGCGATAAAGAACGAAGGCGTCTTCAACCTCGGCCGAGCGCTTGACTGGTCCAAGGCCTGGTACGTACCCTTCTCCCGCGGCCGCAACGTCTACCGCTGGCACCAGTACCAGGTCAACCTGATGGGTTGCCCGGAGATGCCGGTGCGTACCGCAGCCCCCGGCAGCCTGCACGTGACCGCGCCTGCCGGCATTCCCTACGGTCCGTCTCGGTTGCTCGTGACGGTTGCCGACAGCAGCGGCGCGCCGGTAGTCGGTGCCCTCGTCTGTCTAATGAAGGGGACTGAAAGCTACTCAAGAACCCTGACCGGCTCCGCCGGCACGGCCTGGCTCGAAGCCGCGCCCGCGACTGCCGGCGATTTCACCTTGACCGTCACCGCCCACAACTTCTATCCGGCCGTGACTACAATCCCCTGTGCCGGCGGCGTCTACGTCAATTTCGCCGGCTGGACCATCAACGATGCGTCCGGCAACGGGGATGGTGTCGCCAATCCCGGCGAGCTCGTCCGGCTGCCGGTCTGGATGCACAACGCCGGCACCACTTCGTCGGCAGCGCTGGAACTCGTGCTCCGGGTTGCCGAGCCCTGCGTCAACATCGAGGACAGCACCGCCACCATCGGTTCGCTCGCCGCCGGCGAATCCACCTATGTTGACGCCGCGTTCGCCGTCGCCATCGGGCCGAGCCCGGAGGACGGACACGTGACCCGGTTCGAACTCGTAGTCCGCGACCCCGTGTCTCTCGACCAGCGGGTCTTCCACCCGGTCGTCCAGATTGGCCGGCCGGCGATGCAGTTCAGCCGCTACTACTACACCCGGCCGCCCGCACTCCCGGGAGAAACGAAGTCAATCGGACTTTGCCTCGTCAACAGCGGCCACGGCTGGGCGCACGGCGCCTGGGCCGAACTCACTTCGCTCGACCCGCACGTCAGCGTGCTCGCGCCGGAGAGCATTCCACTGGGCGAGATCGCGCCCGGCTCGGCCTGCAACCCGTCCGAGAGCCTCCGGGTCAGCATCGATACCTCATACCCCGGTTCCTACCTGGCCGCGGTGCAACTGACGCTGCAGGCAAAGGACTATGTCCTCACCGACACCTTCTCCCTGCTGGTCGGCGAGTTCGGGTTCGCCGACGACATGGAGTCGGGTGATGCCCGCTGGACCCATGGTGGTACCGGTGACCGGTGGAACCTGTCCACCCACCGCAGTCGTTCGAACAGCCACTCGTGGTACTGCGGCGACAGCTCAAGCCACCGCTACAGCGACAACGTGAACTCCTGGCTCCAGACCGCGCCGTTCATGGTCGCCGAGGACTGCTCGCTCAGGTTCTGGCGCTGGTTCAGTGTGCCGAACTACGGTGTGGACGGCATCTACGTTGTCGTGGTTCGCCAAGGCGGGGCCGATACCCTTGACTTCATCGGTACCGGCGGCGCGCTCGGCGGGCCGCTTGCTGGAATCGAAAGCGACTGGTACCAGGAACGCTACGACCTCGGCTGGATTCCCGTCGGCGAGACCATCCAGGTCAAAATCCCGTTCAAGAGCGACGGTGACGGCGACGTCGGCGAAGGGTTCTACATCGACGATTTCGAGGTGGCCGGCGCTAGCCCGCCCGTGACCCCGGTTCTGGAGACCAACTCCGTAATCGGCCCCCGCCTGCGGCTCTCGGCCCTTCCGAGCCCGTTCCGCCGCAACGTGGCAGTACGGCTCAACGGAGTGCTGGGGCCATACGCCTCGGTTCGCATCTGCGATGCGACCGGCCGGGTTGTCAAGTCGTTCACGCTCGCAAGCCGCGCCGGGTTGGCTGAACTGGTCTGGAACGGCACTGACGACCGCGGTCGCCGCCTGCCGGCCGGCGCCTACTTCATTGACGCCCGGGCCGGCAATCGCAGCGCCCGCACCAAGACCCTGATGGGCGACTGACCGCCTCGCCGGCTGCCGGCAAGCGGCCGGCCTCCGGTAGAAGCCGAGGCAAGAAAACCCGCATCCCCGCGGGCATGCGGGCCAGGACGGCAGAACCGGTTTCGGCGCGACGGGCTGAAGCCGCAGCCCTCAGGCGTTCGGCTTCGGCGGGAGCTTGGTCTTCCAGCGGTTGAAGACGTCCGCAATCATCACCGCGGCTTCCCGCGCCACCTTCGGGTCGTGCAACTTCGGCACCGTCGCTTCGACTTCGGCCTTCCATTCCGGCGAGTCGGCGCCGTGCTCATCCGCAATCGGAATCAGCCGGTCAATCCAGGCGAAGTACTGGTCCTTGCCGCGGTGATGGGCGAGCCTCAGTTCATCCAGACGCGCTGCGACCGCCTGTATCGTCATCGCATGAATCAGGCCCAGCGTTTTGTTGTACTGCATTCCAGGGCTGAGTTCGTCCATCTCCAGGCGCGTCTCGGCTCGCTCGACCTTGGGCGCATGGCCGCGTCGCTTGATGATCTCGACCTCCGTCGGCTGCCAATCGAGCCGTCCCGACTCCTCCAGCTCAAGGTGAGCGTCGGTCGCCGCCTTCAGAAGCGCGGCCACAGTCTGGTCAGAGAACCCGTCTTCCCTTGCCCGGCGCTCAACCCGTGCCAGCGCGCCCCGCCTGCGCGCCTCGTGCTTGTAGTACCGGGTCAGGATTCCGAAGAACCGGCGCGCGTGATTGCAGGCGTGCTTCCGCTCGCTCCTCGGCACGTCGTTCTTGAGCTTGAGCATCGCCTCGTAGAGCTTCTGCTCGAAGACCTCGTTCCAGTTCGCGTGAATGAACGACCATACGATGCGGAATACCCGCTGCCGGTCGGTCTCGGGCTTGTGCGACTTCTTCACCGGCGCCGCTGCCGCCTTGACCTCGCGCGCCTCGATCACGCCCTTCTCCCATTTCAGCATCGCCCGCTGCTCCCACTTCGGCAGGCTCTTG
>CAZSUX010000248.1:0-4618 GCA_964610135.1 uncultured bacterium
GCCTCGCCCCGCTGGCCCGCGGTCGAAGCGACGAGGATGATGCGCCCGCCGCCGGTCTTGCGCATCAGCGGCACCGCCTCGCGGCAGCAGTAGAAAACGCCCCGCAGGTTGAGGTCGAGCATCTCGGCGAGCTGCCGGTCGGTCATCTTCTCGATGGCCGCGTCCTTCCATATCCCGGCGTTGGCGACGAGGATGTCGAGCCTTCCCAATCGCCGCTTGACGTCGGCAAACAGCCGCTTGATGTCGGCGGATGAAGCCACGTCGGCCTTCATGGCAGCCGCCCTGACTCCGAGCTCCTCGCACCGGGAAACAACTGCGCGGGCCGCCCTGGTATCCCGCACATAATTGACTGCCACGTCGGCCCCGGCCCGCGCTAGCGCCAACGCCGCGGCCCGGCCCAGGCCCCGGCTGCCGCCGGTCACGAGCGCAACGCGGCCCGCGAGGTCAATCCCGACCATCAGGCAGCACTCCCCGCTCGATCCGGCAGCGCGGCGCAGAACCGCTCGACCTCTTCCTCTGTGTTGTAGAAGTGCGGGGCGATACGCAGCCGGTTCTCGCGCAGGGAACAGATGAACCCCTGCTGCTTCAGCCGGGTGAAAAGCGCTGAGGCGTCGATGTCCGGCCGGCGGGCCGTAATGATTCCGGCGTAACGCTGCGGGTCCGCCGGGGTGATGATCTCGAAGCCCCTCTCCTCCAACCGCTGCCGCAACAACTGCACCAGCATCCGTACGCGGTCCGCGACCTCGCTCATCCCCGCGTCGAGCAGGATACGCAGCGACTCGCGCAGGCCGTAGATGCCGATGTAGTTCTTGGTCCCCTCCTCGTACCGGCTCGCGCCCGGCTTCAGCGGCTTGCGCGTGTAGATGTCGTTGAAGTCGTCCCATTGCGCCGAGAGCCAGCCGAAGTTGGCCGGCTTCAGCTTCGGCAGAATCGCCGAGTTGACGTAGAGAATGCCGCTCCCCTGGGGTCCGAGCAGCCACTTGCCGCCGCCGGTGTAAGCGAAGTCGATACCGAGATCCCCGAAGCTCTGGCCTACGGCGCCCAGCCCCTGCATCACGTCGAGCAGAATGTGGATGGCGCGGGTGCGGCAGAACCTGGCAATCGCGCCGACGTCCACCCGCACGCCGGACAGAAAGTGCACCCAGTCAATCGCAATCGCCCGCGTGTGCCGGTCCACGAGTCTGAATACACACTCCGGCCCCTGGGCCAGTTCCGCGCTCGTCACGTGCCGCTTCTCGACGTACGGCAGCAGGTAGTCGAACGGGTAAACGTTCACCGGGAAGGCATCCTGCATCACTATCATGTTATCGCCGTGCTGCCATTCGATTGAACCGATGGCGATAATCACGCCGGACGACGCGTTCTTCACGAACGCGATTTCGTCCGCCCGCGCGCCCATCAGCCTTGCCGCCAGTTCGCGGCAGTCCTCGACCGCCGCTTCGGCCTCGGGGTAGGGCACCTCGCCGTGCTGACTGCACCGCTCGATGTAGTCGTTCATTGCCTGAACAACGGGCGTTGCGAGCGGGCCGTTTGAGGCGTGGTTCAGGTAGACGTAGCGACGCGTGACCGGGAAGAGTTCCCGGATTGCCTCGAGCTGTGAGTCAGTCACAACTTGGGATTATGCCCGGCAAATCAGTCCTGGCAAGCCCTGCCGACGGCCCGGAAGCCGCCATGGATGCCACGAAGACACGAACGACACGAAACGGATGGACGCAGAAGAAAGATGTTCCGCTTCATTCGGCTTGGTCCTGACGAGATTCCTCGTCGCTTCGCTCCTCGGAATGACAGAGGGACCGACAGCCGCGCGTCGACTGTCATTCCGAGCGCAGCGAGGAATCTCGCTCTGCCGCGAGGCGGCGCCGGTCGGACAGTGCGTATTCAGGCGGCTCGCCGTTGGGGACTCAGCAGAAGCTGGGCTTACCGCACGACCACGACCGGTACGGTACCCGCACCGGCCGCTGAGACGTAGTACACTCCCGGCTGCAGGTGGTGGAGGTCGAGCACGGCCCGCTGACTGCCTGCCGGCACAACCGCTCGCGCTACCAGCCTGCCGCAGGCGTCGTGGATACGAAGTTCTCGCTTGCCGAGCCCGGACGGCAGTCCGACCCGCAGCACGCCCCGGCACGGTCGCGGCGCTACCCGGAGCGGGACGGTCGGACGAGCCACGCGGCGTTCATCGACGGCGACCGAAAGACCCCCGTCGGCCAGTTCGTGCAGGTACAGCAGAACCCGGGCCAGGTTCTGCGACTCCTGCGATTCGGGAATCCAGACCGGCGGCCCGGAAAAGGTCAAGGTATAGACCTGGTTCGACGGGTTCATCAGCGAGTCGTTGACCCGGGTCCACGCGCTGATTCCCGCCCCGCCGTACGGGACGGCAGTGGCGCTGTCAATCAACTGGATGCAGTGCCGGTTGTCGCCCAGCCGCGGGTTGCGGTCGACCTCGGTCTGCATCCGCAGGTACGTCGCCGGCACCTGCTTCATGAACCGGGCCGCCTCCCGCTCCTGCCAGAACGCTTCCGAATCTACCGGCACCGGCACGAATCCGCCCGAATCCTGGCAGACCTGCGACCGGTCCGCCGGCCCCTCGTAATCGAGCAGGAACTTGACGCGGGGCTCGGCGTGCCGGGCGATCATGCCTGACCCCATCGTGATGCCGTACCGGTGGGTGTAGATACCCAGCCGGCTCGTATCCACGTAGGGCCGGCTCGCGAGCAGCGACAGGCAGGCGTGCAGCCCGTCCTGATGCACGTACCCGTTGTAGTTCTCCGGGTACGCGCTGCTTTGGCCCCGGCCGTCCGGGTCGAAGTGCAGGAACGCAAAGCCATCCGACGCGACCTGGTCGGGCAGGCCGGTCGTATCCTGCGAACTGCCGTACCCGGTCTTGCCCGGCACGTAGACTACTCCGGGCACGCGGCTGCCCGGCCCGGCATTGACCGGCCGGTGGATGTGCACGTAGAGGCTGCAGCCGGAAGACGGGTTCACGACCCGCAGGGTCTCGACCGCAACCGGCACGGTGTTTGGGTACTGCCAGACAATGCTGTCCGCCGGCGTCAGTTCGACCACCTGTGCGCCGGCCGAGACCAGCGTGTTGCCGTTGCCGAGCCGCGCCGCCTCGTACGGCGCCAGCAGGCCGCTCGCGCTCCAGACGATCGCTCCCGACGCGTTCACCTCGATGACCCGGCTGGCCCGCGTATCGGCAATCAGCGTATTGCCATTGCCGAGACGCTCGGCGGAGCGCGGCCAGTGCAGGTTGGTGGCGCATTGCCAGACGACCGCGCCCGAGGAATCGACCTCCACCACCCGGTCGTTCTCCGAGTCGCAGATGAGCGTGTTGCCGTTCGCCAGCCGGTTGCCGTTGTGAGGCGCGGAGAGGTTGGAGTAGCTCCAGACAATCTCGCGCTGGGACGTGACCTCGATGACCCGGTTGTTGTCCCGGTCGGTGATGAGCGTGTTGCCGTTCGCCAGGCGGTAGGCATCATTGGGGTAGCGAAGACCCGTCGCCATCGTCCAGACCGTGTCGCCGTCCGTATTCACCTCGACGACCCTGTCGCCATGGCTCGCCGACATCAGCGTGTTGCCGTTGGCCAGCCGGCGCGCGGTGTGAAGGAACGGCACGTCGCAATTAATGTATGCCCAGACCAGCCGGCCCAGGCTGTCTACCTCGAGCGCGCGTGCATCCTGCTCCGAGACACCGGTGCAGTCGGCAATCAACGTGTTGCCGTCCGGTAGGCGCTCGACACCGAGCGGCGTCACCGGCACCGAAGCCGGGGACCACGAACTACCGACCGCCAGGGCGAAAAGAACGGTCAGCCATGTCCGGTGGCAGGTCAGGAACGAATTATCCATTTGTCTGTACAGGAGGCCTCCAATCGAGTCTATCGCCCGGTCGACCCGGCGTCAAATCCTCCGACCCGGCCAGGTACTAGGACTCAACTGGAAACCGGCAATTGGTCATTGGCCGTTCCTCGTGCGGGCTATCACCCCGAAGGAGCGAAGCGATTGGCGGGATGCGTCCATCTGTGTCTATCCGTGGTTCACGCGACAAGGAGCATTGAAAGATGCGCAGCCCTGGCCGCCGGCTGGCCCCAGGACTTACCTGGCTTTACAGAGGACGCCCGCAGGCGTAAACTCCTGTCCGTGAAACCGCGCCCGCGACCCGGCAAAGGGACTTCGACACGAGTCTGGCTTCTGCTCGGCATCCTCGCGCTCGGTCTCGGACTGCGCGTGGCCAATCTCGCCGACATCTCGGACTCGCCGTTCTTCGCGCGGCCGATGGTTGACGGTCAGGTATACGACCAGTGGGCACAGGCAATCATCGGCAGAGCCGAAAGCCCGGAGGTGAAGGCAGCCGCGACCGGCCCCTTCTATCAGGATCCGCTCTATCCCTACTTCCTCGCTCTCATCTACCTGGTCTTCGGCCACAGCTACTGGGCAGTTTACGTGGTTCAGCTCGCGCTGGCAATGACCCTCCTTATGCTCATCTACGATACCGCCCGGCGCCTGTTCGACTGGCGGGCGGGAATAATGGCTACGGCAATGGCCGCGTTGTACAAGCCCTTCATCTTCTACGAAGGCCAGATTGAAAAGACCGCTCTCGCTGTCTTCCTCACCGCCCTCT
>CAZSUX010000249.1:0-3004 GCA_964610135.1 uncultured bacterium
ACTTCTGCGGCATCTGCAGGGTCAGCTTGCCCTCGAGCGCGTACTCGCCGCGGGGGGCTACGACCTTGTACCGGCACAAGCGGTCGTCGTCGGTCCGGTAATACTCGGTCGAAAGGAAGTAGCGAAGGCGGTTCCAGACCGGCGTCGGACCGCCCAGCGAGAACGTCAAACGGTTGTAGCCGTAGTTGTACCCGGTGCTCGCCGGGAAGAAGTCGTCGGTCGAGTAGCGCACGCGTCCGGTCGTCCGCGAACCGCCCTCCTTGGTCACGGCCTTGATAATACCGGACATGGCGGAACCGTACTCGGCGTCAAAACCGCCGGTGATAACTACGACCGACTGCAGAGCGTCGGTCGTCGGCTTGGGCGAAGACCAGAGCGTGCCGACCAACGCGTCCTGGGCGGCCACGCCGTCGACCAGGTATGACACGTCGTCGAACCGGCCGCCGCGGATGTGGGTCCAGCCACCGCCCTGGCTCTGGGTCACGCCCGCCTGCAGCCCGACCAGTTCGGAGAGACTGGTCACCGGCAACCGCTTGAAATCCTCGCTCGTAATGACCCGTTCCACCGACACCGCCGTCCGGTTGACGGGACGCCATCTGTCGGCAGTCACATCGATTTTGATCCCGAGGTCGACGACCGTCGTCGCCAGTTTGAAGTCGACCGTGACGACGTTATCCTGGACGACCAGTACGTCGGTGACCCGCTGGTCATTGTAGCCGGTGTAGGAAGCGGTCATATTGTACCTGCCGGGCGGGATGTTTATGATCTGGTACTGGCCGTTCAGGTCGGTCGCGTTGCCGAGTTCGGTTCCGTCGACGATGACGCTCGCACCGATCAGCGCCTCCCCGGTCTTCCGGTCCATCACCCGGCCGTTGACCGTACCGGTGTTCGCGGCCAGCGCGACGCCGGCGAGGATCAGCACGGCCAGGGTTAGGTATGAAGAGTGAACTCTGGAGTTTTTCATCTCTGGCCTCCTCTACTTTATCCGAATCGGGATGCCCCAGACGGTCGCGTTGTAGGGCGACGTCGCAGCGTCTACCTCCCAGAGCACGGTCGCTGGAATGTGCTCAAGGGACAACCGGTGAATCCCGGAGCCCACCGAATCGAACTTCACGGTATCACCGAACTCGTACCGCCGTCCGTTGAAGTACAGGTAATCAAACGCGTCGCCCTGGTTCGTCAGCAGGTTCGTCACCACCACCCAGTCGCCGACCGCATACGTCAGCAACTGGTCGTCGACCGAGAAGAACCGCTGAATCCCGTACTGTGTGGTGTCCGGCCGCAGGTTCACCGTGTCGACCCGGTTGTTTGCGCTCTTGAGGTAGAAGTAAAGAATGTACGGCGCGTCTTCCGGCCCGGGCGCGTAGAACCGTCCGCCGCCAGCCATCTTCCAGAGCTGCCAAACGCCGTTTATCTTCTTCAGCACGCAGCCCTCGATTGAGGCCCCGGCGATCGGCTTCTCGATGGTGGTATCGCATGCCGTCATCGTGTCCGAGTAGAACGGCAGACGGAGAGTCTCGGCCGGCGGCACGATTATCACCGAATCCCGCAGGTACTCGGTCTTTTCCCACGCGTGCATGAGCAGCTTCCCGGGAATCGTCTCGGCCATGGTCACGGTGCACGTCGTCTCCTGGTCCAACGTATCCAGCCCGGCGATGAACGTGTACTCCAGTTCATACGCAGCCGTGTCGAGTGCGTGCTGGAGGGCGTTCAGCCGGAACCTGCCCTTGAACCGGTTGCCCTCGAGCTCTTTCACCAGGATTGTGCGGGTAGTACCCGGCAGAGCCGTATCGCACATCGTCATTGCCAGCTCTGACAGCCCGGTCCGGAAGAAGCTCTTGTTCGCCTCAACCGCTGCCTTGATTCCGGCCGTGTCATCCTTGGTCGGCTCCCAGAATCCCTCGGGCGCGGTCCGGCCGCAGCCGAATATCGCTGCGGCCAGTAGCGCGCACAGCGCCGCCCCGGCCAGCTTGCGCAGCCGGTGACGCCCGCTCTGAACACACCACAGACTCATTCTGCCTCCCTTACTCACTCGCCGCCGAGCCGGCCCAGGCGCGTCCCGCACCGGGACGTTCCCATTGCCGGCCGCACGGCAACCTTACAGCACACCATTTACCTAGAACCCGGCCACGCTGGCAGTTCGCCCCGCGTCCGCCGGATTCCCTCGACCGATATTGCAGTTGGCAGCCGTCAAGCTGTCAACGGGCCAACCGGCATCGTCCCATCTAGATGAGCACGATCGCGACGCTGGCCATCGACTCAGGCCATCCAAGGCCCGGGTCACGGAGAACTTTAGGGCAGAAAACCCGGCTGTCAAGCGAAGCGCGGGTCCCCGGAAGCCGGAACAGGGGTCCGCCGCCGGTGTCAGCATTCGGCCGTGAGGCTGCACGTCAGGTATCGCTGGTTGTGTCATCGTTATTACCTCGCCGCGACTGCCCGGCCCGACAGGACGCGCTGCGCCTCGTCCTCCAGATAGTCTGAGAGGTCCTTGACCCGCTGTGACGCGAGGAGTTGAGTCAACTCCGGGTCTTCACCGTTCGCTACCCATCGCTTGAGGAAGACTCGCGCCACCGCCGGCTTGGCACAGACCTCTCCGGCTAACTGCCGCGCCTGGTCATACGCTTCGGTCTTGCCGTGGTCGAGAAACAGCCTCAGATAGCAGATCAACAGGTTGCTCGGGATACGTGTGAACTCCTCCTCGACCAGGCCCGATTCCGTGACCAGCCGCTCCGCGTCCAGGCAAAGCTCGATCGCCTTCTGCAGCGCGGCCGAAGAGTGATCGCCCTGCACATATTCCACCTGGGCAAGGCTCAGGCGGGCCGAGACCTGGTCGATCTTCTCGCCGACCTTGACATCCGCTGCATCACTGGAGCGCCGACTGTCGACTGCCATGACCTTCCGGTAGTACTCCTTCGCTCGTTCAAAGTGATGGTCGGCTTGTTCCCTGCGACCCGCACGCTGTTCGCCCACCGCCTGCGTGAACTCGGCAATTCCGAGTTGATCG
>CAZSUX010000249.1:3014-4610 GCA_964610135.1 uncultured bacterium
ATCGAGGAGCTTCAAACGCTGCTCGGATTGCGGCGCCATCGCCAGCGCAGTCTCAAGAAAGTAGCGCGCAAGCACGTAGGGCTCAAGGCCGCCGGGTGGTGCGCCGGTAGCAGGGTCGGGCATCAGCTCTCGTATCTTGGACACCTGTTTTTTCATCTCGGGGTTGTAGCTCTCGCACTGGGACAGGCGTCGGCTGATTCCGCTCAGTACCGTTTCGGGGTCTTGCGCACACACGATGTCAAACCTCAAGTCCTGGTTGTTGGACCAGGCGCGCAGCACCGACTGACCGAGGATGCTGATCACCCAGGACAGCCGTGAGCGCAGCGCGCGAACGTAGTGGTCAGTGGGCTTGTAAGCGATGGCTGTGGCCCAGGAAAGACAGGTGGGACATTTCGCCAGGTGTTCGCCGACCGCCAGATAGGGAAACGGCTTGTCCTTGACCTTGGCCCAGTCGGCAATCAACGTCCGGACAAGGCTGCAGCTCCTGGGGCGTATCGCCGGGTTCTTGGCCACACTTTCCCTCTCCACGCAGGCCTAACCCGGTGGGACCTGTGCTTCGGTCCCCAGTTCCATCAGGCCCACCTTCACCGCCCAGTCCCGCGTAGCCTGGGGGAGGTGTTCCCCGTGAGCCGCGTCGGTCTGCAGCCCGAACAGCCTTGCGCAGAATGCCCGTCCCTCATCGCCCGCAAGCCGGAGCACCTTGAAACGTCTCAGGACCGCGTCCCGATGCTTGTACACCACCCAGTGATTCCGGTGTACCTTCTGTCCGACATCCACAGCAGTCATGCCCTTGGACAGCAGCCAGATGATGTCGCCGTCTTCACCCATCTCTATCAGCCACTTGACCATACCGTAGTATCTGCCATTCTCGTGCGTACGCGCAACGCGCAGCAGGGCCTGGTTCACGCGGTCCATTGTCAGGCCGTAGAGCCGCGTCAGCTCGAGGCGTGATAGGTTCCCCTCATGCCAATTGTAGAACATCTGCTGCTCTAATTCCTGCCCGGGCACATCCTCAGGCAGTTGCGCCGGGGGACCCTGCTCGCCCGGGCCAACTACGGTCAGACCTTCCGCAGGCCTCGCGAACGCCGCAGCGCCCGGCTCGTCCTCTCTCGACGTCGTCGACTCCTCCAGGATGCTGTCGGTGTGGTAGGAATCCGTGAGTACCCGGTAGTACTCCTTGCCGAGAACCCGCAAAGCCGCGCGCAGGTACTGGCGAGGTGAATACTCCTCAAGATGGTCAAACAGGTTGCGGGCAAGGAACTCCATCGCCCGGTACAGAGCGGCTTCGTAGACATCGTTGTACTTCAGGCAGACGTCCAATTCGCGGGCCTGGTTGGGGCCTGAGACGCGGATGGTCTCGCCCCGCGCGAACTGCAGCAGCACCAGGTGGACCAACTCGATGAACTCCGAAGTCTCCGCCTCGCCTAACGTCTCGCATGCAGCCTTGAGACCGCCGAAGGCAGTCTCGATCGCGGTGTAGGCGCTGCGCCGGTTCAGCGTGGCGATTCCGGCAATCACCCGGTCCATCTCGGCCGAAAGCGACGACACTGCGACGCCTCCGGTGCTGCTCGATGGTTCCATGGTGTCTGCTCAGGC
>CAZSUX010000250.1:0-4586 GCA_964610135.1 uncultured bacterium
AAGATGATACGCTCCTTCAGCAGCCGCGAGTAGATGTCGTAGGCACGCTCACCCCGGCCGGTCTGTTCGATGACCATTGGAATTAGCACAGGAACCTCCAACTCAGACTTCATTTCAGATTGATGATTGCGGATTTCAGATTGAGGAGAGGAGAACCGCCAAGGACGCCAAGGGTCGGGCATAGGCGCATTCGGGATTGAATGGTCATTGGGGTCTGGGAATTGGCGCTTGCCCTCATGGGACATTCGCTTTCTCCACGATCAGCTTGAGCACCTTCTCCCGCAGGAGCTGGTTCTTGTAGACGGCGCTGCCGAGCATCGACTCGACTTCTTCGACCGGTCGCTTCGACTCCTCGGCCACCTCTTGTGCCTGCTGCTTCAGCTCCTCGTCGGTGACGGTGATGCCTTCCTTCTCGGCGATCTTCGCTACGATGCAGTCGAACTTCGCCCACTTCTGCGCCACCGGCATCAGCTTCTGACGTGTCGCGTCGTCTTCGGGCAGGTTGTACTGGGTGCGCAGGCGGTCGAGCGACGACTCAACCCATGACTCGGGCGGCTCGAACTGGTGCTCGGCGGTGAGGAAGTCGAAAGCCTGGTTCTTCAGCCCGTTCTGGGTCAGGCGATGGCGGTCGGCCAGAATCGACTCGTTGATCTCAATGCGGAGTTTGTCCATGCTCTCGAACCCGAGGTCGGTCGCAAACTCCTCGTTGACCTCCGGCATGATCCGTTCCTTTACGTCACGGACGACGAACTTGTAGGTCAAGGTCTTGCCGGCGATCTTCTCGTCCTTGTGGTCGGCCGGGAACGTGGTCACTGCGGTCCGCTCATCATCCGGCCGGGTCCCGACCAATGCGGTGTTGACCTCGGCCGAGTTCATCGCGTCGCCCAGCTCCATCATCACGTTGGTTCGGGGCTTGCCGGTTTCAGTCTCTTCGACGAACGTCTTGTAGTCGACCACGACGAAATCGTGTTCCTGCGCGGGCCGGCTGACCGGCTTGAAGGTCGAGCACTTCTCGCGCAGCTCCTGCAGCCGGCGCTCGAACTCTGCCTCGAACCCGGTCGGCTCCTCCTTCTTGAGCGCCAGGCCGGCGTACTCCTTCAACTGGAACTCGGGGAGGACCTCGTAGGCGAGCTGGAACTTGATGGTCTTGTCCGGCGCGATTTCGAGGTCGGTGAACTTGGGCTGGGTGATCGGCTTGATTGCATCATCGGTCAGCACCTCCCGGATTGCGTCCTCGACCAGCTCCTCGGCGGCAGCGGTCTCAAGCTGGCTGCCGATGCGGCGTTCCAGCACCGCGCGCGGCACGTGGCCCACCCGGAATCCCGGGACGACGGCTTTGGGCTGCAGATCGACGTACGACTCCTCGATCTTCGCCTTCAGCTTCTCGGGTTCAATTGTAACGTCAATCTCGCGCAGCCACTCTTTCGGTGACCGGATTGTCTTTTCCAAATAGCACTCCTATAGAAGGTCGAGGTCCAGGTTAAGGTCAAGGAGAAGACCGACTTGGGGCTGTGGCTTCGGACTCGACCTTTGCCTCAGCCTCAACCTACTCCTTGTGCATGCGAGGAGGGGGAGTTGAACCCCCATCCGGTTAGGGACTGGATCCTAAATCCAGCGCGTATGCCAATTCCGCCACCCTCGCATGGCCGGTCAGTATAGCGAACGCCTCCGGCGAAGTCAAAAGGCAGAAGGCGAACGCAACGGTGAAGACGGAAGGATGAAGGATGAAGCCGGATTCAGAAGTTGAACCGCCAAGAGCGCCAGTCCGGAGCGGAGTCTTGCCGCCAAGACACAGAGGGTTCGGGCAATCGACACTCGACAATCGTCAATCGGAAATCACATAACCGCCAAGACCGCCAGGTACGCCAAGAGTGATGTCATTCCGCTCGTTCCTACGCACGCGGAGCGTGACGAGTCAGACGAATCGAGGAATCTCTTAGCTACCGGGCACTGGAAACCGGCGCTGTGCCGCCCTGAACGAAGTGAGAGGGTCTCTTCTCCCTGGAAACTCGCGGCCTTGGGCCGCGTGCAATCTGCAATCTGGAATGGGTTGGCTGTCTGGAATCAGGAGTCCGCTACTGCGAACCAGGAACCAGGAACTGACAACTCGCGCCGTTGGCGCGACGGCAGGGGAGACGCCACCCGCGCGTTGGCCTGCCCCGCTATCTCTCGCCAGACCGGATTGCCGCGGCCCGCTGCTCAAGCTCTTTGGCCTCGTCATCTCTGTCGGTGGCCCGGCACAACGTGGCAAGGTCCTCAAGTACCTTGGCGACAAGCGGGTGCTTCGGCCCCAGCGCCTTCTCCCTGATGGCCAGCGCGCGCCGGTGCAGCGGTTCGGCCTCGGCATGCTTGGCCTGCGCTCCGAGCAGTTCGGCCAAGGTGTTCAGGCCTATGGCTACGTCCGGGTGCTCGGGTCCGAGTGCCGCCTCGCCGACCGCCGCCGAGCGCCGCGCCAGCGGCTCGGCCTCGGTGTACTTTCCCTGTGACTGCAGCAGCTCGGCCAGGTTGTTCAGGCTGATGGCAACCTCCGGGTGCTCAGGGCCCAGCGTCTTCTCGTTGATGGCCAGCGCCCGCCGATACAGCGGCTCAGCCTCGGCATACTTCTTCTGCGCCCTCAACAGCTCGGCCAGGTTGTTCAGGCTCGTGGCGGCATCCGGGTGCTCCGATCCGAGGACCTTCTCCTTGACGGCCAGCGCCCGCCGGTACAGCGGCTCGGCCTCGACATACTTGCGCTGTGCCAGCAGGATGTTGGCCAGGTTGTTCAGAATCCTGGCGACATCCGGATGCTCCGGGCCAAGCACCTTCTCATTGATGGCCAGTGCCCGCCGGTGCAGCGGCTCGGCCTCGGCGTACTTGCCCTGTGCGCTCAGCAGACTGGCCAGGCTGCTGAGGCTCCTGGCAACATCCGGGTGCTCTGACCCGAGGACCTTCTCCCTGATGGCCAGCGCCCGCCGGTGCAGTGGTTCGGCCTCGGCAAACTTGCCCTGGACGTACAACGCCGTGGCCAGGTTGTTCAAGCTCTTCGCCACGTCTGAATGCTCGGGACCGAATACCCTCTCGCGCGTCGCCAGCGCCCGCCGTTGCAGCGGTTCAGCCTCGCCGTACTTGCCCTGTTTGTACAGAACTCCGGCGAGGTCGTCCAGGCTCGCAGCCGTCGCCGAATGCTCCGATCCCAGTACATCCTCATTGATGGCCAATGCCCGTCGCAGCAGCAGCTCGGCGTCAACGTACATGCCCAGCGAGATGAAGAGATTTCCCATGTGACCGAGGCCGCCGGCGATATCGGCGTGGTACAAACTGGATTGCTCACTCTGCCGGGTCAGAGCGTCGCGCAGCAGCAGCTCAGCCTCCGAATACCTGCCCTGGCTGTCGAGTACTGCAGCAAGGACGCCGAGATTCCTTGCGATGCTCGGATGACCAGCGCCCAGGGCACCCTCCTGGATCGCCAGTGCCCGTCGCAGTAGCAGCTCGGAGTCGGCGTGTTTCGCTCGCCGGTGCAGCACTGCACCCAACCGGGCGAGGTCTAAAGCGACCTCCAGGTGCTCGGGCCCGAGCGCATCTTCTAGAATCCGCAGGGCCTCACGAAACAGGCCTTCAGCTTCCTCGTACCTGCCCGACCGCCCAACCGCCGTGGCGAGTTCGGCCAAAGCACGCGCCCACTCCTGATTGCTGGCGCCGTGCCGGCTCGCGGCAATCGCCAGCGCCCGCCACAACGACCGCTCGGCTTCGGCCGACCTGCCGCTGCTGAACTCCTGGTTTGCCAGCGCAGCGAGAAGCGAGGCTGCCTCAGCCGAGTTGCTGCCCCCGGTTTCGGCAACGATTGCCAGTGCGCGTTCGAGCAGGGGCCGGGAATCCTCGCCCAGCGCGTGCCGGATTCTCGCCAGGGTCTGGAGGGCGCGGGCCAGGCTCGAATGGATCGGCTTGGGCTCGGCCTCGAGCAGTTGCACCATCGACTCGTACTTGGGCGCAAGGAACTGCCACTGCTCGGCGTCCACAAAGACCTGCGCGGCCCGGCTGAACCACTGGAAAAGCTCGGCCGTCGACATCACGGCCCTGCCTTGGATGAAGGCCTCGGCCATGGCGGCCCGATGGCGAGCGTTCAGGTCCTTTGCCTGCAGGCCCTCAAGCTGCCTGGCGAACATCGCGAACATTTCCGACTGCGGGCTCTGGTTCATGTCAGGCGCCGCCCGGCGCCGCGGGGATAGCCTGCCTTCCTCCGGTCGCAACCGCGCCGGAGCTGCGGCGGTCGCGTTCTTTGTCCAGGCCGGCGGAATGCGGCACTGGGTGCGTACTGGTTGCGAGCAGCGGACCGGCCAGAACGGCGCTATTCGGAGACACGGTGCCGGGCTGGTTTCCGCGCAGGACCGGGCGGGGCTCAGGGTTCTCCATCGGGCGAATACTACTTCTGCGGGACGGGATGTCAATGGGGCAGAAGGGGCAGGGGCCGACGGCTTGCGATCTACGGTCTACGGTGTCCGGCCGTCTTAAGTCAGAACTGCGGGTCCGGCCACTGCAACCTGCAGACTGGTCACTGGTCACTCGCTGCCTGTGGCTGCGACGAGGTCCCATTCCGCTTCTCTCCCTTA
>CAZSUX010000251.1:0-4574 GCA_964610135.1 uncultured bacterium
TGAGGGCCAGCTACCGGCACCAGCACAACGTGGGTGGGGAGTTCGTACGCTACTACGAGCTGGGGAAGGGTGACAGCGTCGCCCGCGAATCGCTCGGGATGTACGGTCGCAGTGAGACCGACCAGAACGAGTTCAGTCCGCTTATCTCCTGGAGCACGACTTGGAAGAGACGCATCAGCACGACGCTTTCCACCAATTATACATTTACCTCCGCCACCAGCTTCCTGGACGATTCGGGAGCCGAACGCAGCGTCACCCACTCGAACGTACGGGGTGTGAACCTCTCTTTCTCCTACGCCTTCTCCGCCCCGCAGGGCCTGCGGTTCCCGCTGCTCGGCAAGCTCAGGTTCTCGTCGGACCTGAGCCTGACCTGGTCGTTGCGCGCGGCCCAGACTCATCGGTGGCTGCAACGCTGGGTCGGCGGCCTGCCGGCTGACACGACCAGCGAACTGCAGCGCGACAACTCGTTCGGAACTTCGCTGGCGGCTTCTTATCGTTTTTCGAGGAGCATCGAGGCCGGGCTCAACGCCGGGTACAGCCAGAGCCGGGGGCTGTCGGTGACCATGACCGAGTCAATGGACCTCGACCTTTGGGTCCTGTTCAGGTTCTAGTGAACCGACGGGAACGGGCCATCCTGCTGCTGTTGACAGCAGCTCTTCTTGTCGGGGTCGGCGTCTCCTACTGCCGACGCGCCGCGCTCAGACGTCGGGCAGCCCTGAACCCGATTGCCGTTGTCCGGGACACAGCCGCGGGATGTTCGCTGGACCCGGCGGCTGTTGCGTCACCAGTGGACCTCAACCAGGCCACACCGCGTCAGCTTGACGGGTTGCCGGGGGTCGGACCGGTGCTGGCAGGCAGGATTGTCGACTACCGGCAACGCAAAGGCGGTTTCCGCAGCGTCAGTGAGCTGCGGGCCGTTTCCGGAATCGGGGAGAAGCGCTACGCCGCTCTTAAGGACCTGGTGACGGTCGGTTCACCCGGCGTTGGGGCCGACTCAGGCCATTAGCTGGCGGCGAGCCGGTGGCTTGAGGGTGGAGAGCAGGCTGTACTTGAACAAGCGCGCGTTCACATTCAGGCCGGCCTCACGGCTGCGCGACAACAGGAACTTCACCGCCCGGCGCAGGTAGTCGGTTTCGCGTTCGGTATTCGGTTCGACGACGCCCGGATTCCGCTTCGCGTAGACAGAGCCGGCGCCGAGTTTGACGCGCAAAGCCTCCTGATACAGGAAAAGCAGGGTGCCGACCACGGCCGCGGGCGCTGCTCCTTCTGCTCCATCCAAAGCAGCGGCGACGGCCTTCTCGTTGGAGCCAAGCCGCCCGGCGAAGTAGTCCACCACCGGCGCGACGAGGAACTCCTCCCGGTTTTCGAGAAACCGCAGAGCTGTACCAATCGATCCGTCGGCCAGGGCTGAGGCCAGCTCGGCGTCGGCCGAAGAGGCGCCGGCGTCTTCGATCAGCCACTTGCGGATTACGTCCGGGGCAACTGCTGCGAACCTGACGACCTGACAGCGCGAGCGGATGGTCGCGGGCAGAGCAGCCGGCCGCGTCGACGTGAGTATGAACGTGCTTTGAGCCTGGGGTTCTTCCAGTGCTTTGAGCAGGGCGTTGGCCGACTCGGCGTTCATCTGGTGCGCGTGCACCAGTACGAAGAAGCGGCGTCGGGCCAGGAGTGGCGGCTTTGCCATCTCGATGCGCAGCCAGCGCACCGCGTCGATCGGTATCTTCAGCTTCGGGTCGGGAACCGGTTGGGCCTGGCCGAGGGCGAGCTCAGGATAGCGGTCGAGCGTGGCCGCCGCAATGTCATCGACATCCGGGTTCTTCTTCGGGAGCCGAATCGGCAGAAGCAGCTTCAGGTCTGGGTGGTTGAGTTCGGCGATTGAACGGCAGCTCCGGCAGACACCGCAGGGCTGCTGGTTCGGGTCCGGGCAGTTGGCTGCCTGCGCCAGCACGAGCGCGGCCGTCCGCTTGCCAACTCCTGCCGGTCCGGTGAAGAGCAGCGGCGGAAACGCGCCGCCGGCCAGCCACGATTCGAGGAACCGAACCGCGTTCGCCTGGCCGACCAAGGACAGGTGAAGTCTGGAAGTCACAAGGGGAAATGACAAAGCCGGAGTGAGAAGTGGGTAGCACGAAGTGGGGACTTCGCCATTTCCACTTCCTACTTCGCCTCAGGGCTTGAGCCAGTCCATCGGATTGACCGCCCTCCCGTCCTTCCTGATTTCGAAGTGGAGGTAGTCGCCGGCAGTCCCGACCCTGCTGCCCGGTGCTACCTCCGCACCGACCTGCGCCATCATCTCACTTAGATTGCCGTACAGGGTGTAGAAGCCGTTGCCGTGGTCAACGATGACGAGGTTGCCGTAGCCCATGAACTGGTCGGCATAGGCGACGTGGCCGGCCGCCACCGCCTGGACGGGCGCGGCCGGCTCGGCCTTGATGTCAATCCCGAGGTTGCTGGTCTTGGTCTTGTAGCGCGGGTGAACCTGAGAGCCGAACGCGGCGATTACCTTGCCGCGGAGCGGCCAGGGCAGGTTGCCTTTCGCGGTCTCAAACTGCGTGTCCTCCTCGGGCAGAGCCCGTTCTTTCCGGCGCTGCAGGTCGGCTAGCAGGTTCTGCAGCCGGGAGGCGGATTCGTTGAGCTGGCGCTGCAGGGCCTGGCCTGCGGCCTTGTCGCTCCGCACTTTCTTGAGCAGAGCCGCCTCGGCGGCTAACGCCGGGCTGAGCTTTGCTTCCTGGTCTAGTTGTTCGCGCTGCAGCCGCTCGAGCTCGGCCCGGGCGGCGACCAGTTGCGAACGCTGAACGTCAAGCTGGCGGTTCAGTTCCTTCAGTTCCGCGGCGAGGCGGTGGTCGGCACGCACGACCCAGCGCAGGTAGATCATCTTGCGGTAGACCTCCGGTACGCTGCGGGTCGACAGGAGTGCGGTCAGCGGATTGGTCCGGCCGTATTTATAGATGCTCTCCAGCCGGCGGCCGAGTTCTTCCTTGCGGATTTCCGCTTCGGTTGTGGTCTCCTGGATCTGCTTCGCGACCTGCGCGATTTCACGGGTGCGCGCCGCCGCCTGGTTCCGGAGCCGGGCGAGGTAGCTCCGGATCAGGCTGATCTGTTCCTGGAGCGATCCCAGCCTGGCCAGGCTGGCCTGTTCCCGGCCCGTGAGTTCGGCGAGCTGGTTCTCGATGTCAGTGAGGCGCTGTCTGGTCCGTTCGAGTTCGGCCTGGTTCTGTTGTATCTGCTGGTCGAGTTCCCGGACGGTGAGCGTTTCAGCGGTCTCGGGTTGAGGGAGACCGGTGTCGAGCGGCGGCAGGGACTGGGCCCGAAGTGCTGAGCTCAGGAAGAGCGAGCCGACAATGACGAAGCTCGAAGCTCGAATGACGATTGAATGACGAAATCCGAATTTCCAATTGGACATTTCCTCTATTCGAGCTTCAATCGGACTTCGAGTTTCGGACTTCGGGTTTGGCCGTCTTCACTCTTCGTCATCCGTGGCTTCGGCCTGGGGGACATGATGGATGCGGTTCAAGGCGATGAGTGCCCCGACAATGCCGGACAGCGTCCCCAGTCCGAGGTCGGCGAGCAGGACAAGGCCGACCGGCAGGGCTGCGGCCGGGATGACAACGGTCGTGAGCCGGTGGAAGACCACGGCGAGTACGAATGCAGCCGCCCCTCCGAGTATGCCCTGGGCGGTTCCTTCGATTACAAAGGGCAGACGCACGGTGGTGCCGGTTGCGCCGACCAGTTCCATGATCTGGATTTCGTGGCGGCGCGACGCAATCGATGATTCGACGGTCTGGAAGGCGATGAAGAGCACGGCGCAGAAGACGATGACGAGGATGCCGATATCGAGGAACATCACGGTGCGGGTGATCCGCTCGAGACGTTCGACCATCTCCTTGCCCGACCAGACTTCGGTGACTCCGGGTATGAGCATGACCTTCTGTTCGAGGGAGGCAAGCTCAGAGAGGGACGCGAACCCGGAACGGACGGCGATGCGGACCGAAGGCGGCAGCGGATTGTCTTCGAGCGCGCTGACCAGGCTCGAGTCCGGTCCGAGGTCGGCCCGGAGTTCGATGAGCGCCTCGTCCTTCGAGACGTAGCGCGCCTGGGCCACGCCGTCAAGCGAACCGATTCGGTCCACGAGCAGCGCCGGGTCGGCCTGGTCGCTGACGAACGCGTAGAGTTCGATTCGGCGGCTCGCAGTTTCCGACAGCCGGATGAGGTTCCAGGTCAGGATGATGAATACCGAGAGGAGCACGAGGCAGATGGCCTGGACCGTTGCCGCGAGGATGAAGCTCCCGCGGTTGCGGTTGATGCTGCGGAGAGCCTCCTGGAGTATGTAGCTAAGTCTCATCGCGCACTATCCGGCCGGCGTCGAGCGTGACGCGCCGTCGCCGGGTCCGCTCGGCCAGGTCCGCGTCGTGGGTGGCCATCAGCACGGTCGCGCCCTGGTAGTTGATGTCCTTGAGGATGTTGAGGATGTCGGCCGCGGCCTTGGGGTCGATGTTGCCGGTCGGCTCGTCGGCGAGGAGGATTTCCGGTTCCTTCACCAGGGCCCGGGCGATCGAGGTCTTCTGTTGCTCGCCGCC
>CAZSUX010000252.1:0-4567 GCA_964610135.1 uncultured bacterium
GGTGCGCGTCGGCGGGCGGTGCGCGTCCGCCGACGGGATGAGGGTCGCATCCTTACGGTACACGCTCCAATTCAGCGGGACCGGACCGGCCGCCGGCCGGCAGCCGGCCGTGCAGGCGTTCTTCCCGAGAATCGGGGCGCGGAGGTATAAAGGGGCGGACGTGCTGGTCGGACTACGGTCAACACTGCAATTCTGGGTGGCAGTCGCCCCGGGCGGTGCAATCATCAAGACCGCGGACAAGATCCCCGGGAACGTCCGGTCCGACCTTGTGTTCGGGCCTGTCAAGTACAAGTTCGGAAAGACACACGTTGTGGGTGCGGGAGCCGGTCGGCCGAGCGTCGAGTGGTACTATCCGGGTGAGTCCGTGGCGGGCGGCGCGAGGTTCTGGAACCTGCTGGTGCTCCGGCTGCCGAAGGGTTCGAGGTCGTGCCACGTCGCAGCGGCGATTGAGGCAAACGTGACCATGCCGGCGTCATTGCAGCCCCTGCTTGGAAAGCACCGGTTGCTGCGTGATACCCGGCACCTTGAGCTTCGGATGCCGGGCGCACGGCGTTGAATTCGACCGTTTCGCGCAACCGAGATGCGCTGTCGCTGACTGCTAGGCTAGCTGACTGACTTCGCCACCGGGCGGGCGACCGGCTCTACCGGCAGGGAAGAAGCCTGCGTGCGTCAACAACCTCCTATCATGTCCCACGGGCCTCCTCCGAGGCCGAGACTGCCCGCTATTGTGTCTTCGGTATCTACGGTCGGTCGGCTTCCAGTCTACTGCCGGTCGTGACGACCGGAGGGAGTCCAAGTCCGTCTTGTTCAGCGGCGAACTGCCTGAACTCACCAATCTTGGGAGTGACAATCTTCTCGATGTACTTGCCAATCATGAGACGGACGAGGGCGCTGTAGGCGGGTTTGAACTTGAGGGAATCGCCGACCTTCAGGCCGTCGGGGTTTTCGCCGAGGTTGACGACCGTGACGTCGCTACTGGCGCCGGCAAGCTGAACGTTGGGGTTAGTCGGGGTGATGGCCTTGACCTCGGCGTCGAGCTGCCCGACCGCAAGCAGGGCGCGGTAGCCGCGCTGACCGGGAGCGAACTCCTCGGTCGAGATGGGTTCAAAGGTGGAGATGCCGGAGCTGTCGGTCTGCATCGCGAGGCTCTTCTCTTTTATCTCGACGATTTCGGCTTCGAGGATGAAAGCGTCATCGCGCAGGTCCGGGAGGATGCCGCCGTGGATGAGGTTGGTGCCGAGGAAGACTGCCTCGCCGATGCGGAAGTGGTTGATCGCCTTGGGGACGCGTCCTTCGAGCAGCATGGGTAGCACCGCGCTGGAACCGGCGGAAATCATCGGGAGCGAGTGGCCGAACTTGAGCTCCAGCAGTTCACGGTAGAGCGCGAGCTGCATCATCTGGTCGACAGTGGGGACGATTCCGGCCAGACAGCCGAGATTGGCGCCAATGCCGAGGACTTCGACGTGGTTGAGCTTGAAGACGTGCTCATAGAATCCGATCAGCGAGCCGGGGAGGATTCCCTCGCGGAGGTCGCCGAGTTCGATCATGACGATGATGTGGTGGGTCTTACCCATTTCACCGGCAAGGCGGTCGATCTCGTCGATGACCTCAATCTCGCTGTTGAGGCTGACGTCGGATACGGCAACGACGTCGCTGACGTTGGTAAGGCTGGGCAGGCGAAGATACCAGGATTCAAAGTCGGGGCTGATCTTGCCGATTGCCTTCAGGTTGTCGACGCGGGAATCGGCCATGGAGCGGACCCCCAGCGCCTGCAGCGCCCGGATGGTGTCCACGTGACCACAGAGAGCCTTGGTGACCAGCGTCCAGGTGGCGCCGTGGTTCTTGATCCAGCCATCGATGGTCTCGATGTTGTGGTGCAGCGCCCGCAGGTTGATGACCAGCCGGTTCATCGCACCAGCCTCATCTCGGCGTACTTGGTGGCGAAGCCGATCCGTTCGTAGAGGCGCCGGGCCGGGTTGTCGTATTCCACGTGCAGCTTGATGCTGCCCGAGCACTGCCCGACCGAGTGGTCGATGAGCTTTCGTCCGATGCCCCGGTCGCGAAGGTCCGGAGTCACAGTCACAAACACCAGGATATTCTCCGGCACGTAGCCGGACATGCCGGTCTTGAGCATGAGCAGCGCGCCCGCCAGCTTTCCCTCAAGCCGGGCGAGCATCAGGAAGCCGCCGCGCGCCGGGTTGAAAGCGTATTCGAGGGCGCGGAGGATGTCCTCCGGCTTGTCCTCATACGGCTTCATGGTAGTGTGGAGGTACTCGACCAACTGGTCGCGTGCAATCCACGCCGGGAACTGGTCGAAAGACTCGACCTTGGTGAACTCAAGCTCTTTGCTCATGGTCTCTGTAGTCATGCAGTCTGCTCGTCACGCGGGAAGACCCGGCGGGATTCAATACACTCTCTATGCTCCCGGTATCCGTCAACACCGCGTGCTAGCTATCTACAACTCGATACTAACACAAGCAGGCTGGTATGTCAAACGGCAAGCTACGAGCTGGCGTCGGGTTTGGAGGCGGCGGACAGAGACTCGGACGCGTCAGAGATTCCCTATTGTATTGCCGGGAACTTCGGCTAGTCTTGCTCTGGAGGTGACGCTATGCAGTTTCTGGTTACCGCTTGTGACGGAGAAGACGCGTCAGAGCGACGTCTTGCCCTGCGCGACAAACACCTGGCCGTGGCCAACCATCTCAGGGCTTCGGGCAACCTGCTCTACGCCGTGGCGACGCTTGACGGCAACGGCCAGCCGAACGGTTCGATGCAGGTGCTTCAGTTCCACTCGCGTGCCGACCTCGACCGGTGGCTGAAGGGGGAACCTTACGTCACCGGGCAGGTCTGGGCGAAGGTCGACGTGACGCCCTGTCGGATTGGCCCGATGTTCGCGACGCGCTAGACCGGCTGAGCCGCCCGGCGCATCAATCGCCACTCGCCGACCATGAATCGGAAGTGGGCGGGCCGGGCTACTGCGCGTTGCTCACAGCAGCACCATGGGTCAACTGCCATTCTTCATACCTGGACAGCTCGGACGCCAAGATGCCCATCCTGGACCGAAACTCGCGTTGCCAGTCGTCTGAGCCATCAGGCTTCTGCAACATCTCACCGAGATACTGCACGGAATGCAGTTTTGGGGCTCGCAGGCGGCAGTCGCGCAGGTATCCCTTCCCGGCGAGGTAGTACATCTCGATGCTGGTGATGTTTGTCGTCGAAGGGGGCGCAACCGGGCTTCGGGGAGACTCTCTGTGCACTTCAGCAAGCGTCGCCAACAGGGCTCGCTTGTGCCTCTCCCGCAGTGAGTGGCATTCGGCGAGAAGGCCCGGCGTGTGGTTTGAAGACGCAAACGACTCCAGCCTGGTGACGTCCTTCTGCAGTAGGTCAAGGACCGTTTCTGCCCGATATCCGCTGCGGTCATCGGGCCAGACATACCTGGGTCGGGCATCGTCAAGCGACGGCATGCCGATGGTTACGTCCGTCCTCTCACCGAGGTGCACGAGCACGTTTTCCGCGGATTCTTCGGTGATATCCACCGGCGGGGGGACATTTGTTGCCGCTGCCAGCAGTCGGGCGATTGCGGCGGCGGCCGTCCTGGCGCGGGCGGCCGGCGCTTCGTATCTGGACATCTGGGCGAAGTAGGATTCGAGTCGCTCCCAGGCCTGTTCATCCCCGACCCACCTCTCGGACTTCGCTACGCTCTGCTCCAGATGGTCAAGGGCCATGAGCAGGTGTTTTTCCCACTCCTGATCGCGCGTTGAAGCCGCGACCTCTTCAGTGGCGGCACGGAGGCGGCGGAACGCATCCGAGGTGACTGCCGGCAGTACGTCGGTGGGCAACATCCTCACCAGTGCCGCGTAGACGTCTGCCTCAGTGAGGCAGTCAGGGACCGGCTTGCCCGATGCCTCGCACCGTCGCGCCAGCGCCACCCGTAATGTCTCTCGGAATCGTTGCTTCAGGTCGTTGTACCGGTGGAGCAGGACTGGCGGGACCGGTTGCCAGGTTGCCCGGATTGCTTCGCCTACCCTCTCAGCAGCAACAAGGACATCCTCGGAGGCCGGTTTCCCTTCGAGCTGCCGGTAGACCATCAGCGCAACGCCGAGCAGGTCGGACAGGCGTTTCCAGTCCTCGTCGCCCGGCGCGAGACAGAAGACACGCTCTCGCCCGAGTCGGGCCACGAATAACCCAAGCGCCAGCGCCAGCTCGTCGCGGGTCTGCCACCCGCGTTCGGAGTGACTCACAACCATGTCATCCGCCCCAAAGACCAGGACAGCGTAGTTCGACTTCGATGTCCACACCAGCAAATCGGCAATTGGCGGGCGCGGCTGAACAAGAACGCCGTCATCGCACCAGAGCTTTACGTCCGCGACGACTTCCAGTTGCTTCTTGAGGGCACGGGAGAACGCGAGTTGTGGACTTGACGAGCCGATGAACAGCCTCGGGAAACCGGGCCGGCAAGACGCGGCGTCCGAGCCCGATGCCGCGGGCGCCAACTGCTTCTGGGCATCGGAACCGACCATCGTGCGAATCGTACTCATTCGGGCCGGGATGTCAAGGCGACGGGGAG